>JAIHZV010000216.1 GCA_022718015.1 Phascolarctobacterium sp.
ATTTCAACATCTTCACGAGAGGTTTTGAAACCATTATCGCCGTCAAAGGTTACCATGGTCAGATCCGGGTTAGCAAAAGCAGCAGCCTTTGCAGTCGGGATGTCGGTAACAATCAGGTTGCATTTGCCGGATTTCAGCGCAACAATCATACCAGGAACGTTGTCGATAGCAGGCAGCTTTTTAACGTCCGGAACTTGGTCAATCTGGTCATACCAGATGGTGTTCAGCTGAGAGGTTGCAACAGAGCCTTTGAGGTCTGCAACGCTTTTAGCCTGAGCTTGCGGAGAATCCTTTTTCACCAGAGCTACAACAGTTGCATAGTAGTACGGTTTGGTGAAGTCAACGGTTTCTTTACGTTTGGAGGTGATGGACATACCAGCGATAGCAGCATCAATTTTGCCGCTTACAACAGCAGGAGCCAGGCCGTCCCATTCAATTTTGTGGATTTCCAGCTCTGCGCCCATGGAGTCAGCCAGCTTTTTCGCAATCATAACGTCATAGCCATAAGCATATTCGTTAGAGCCGGCGATTTTTACAGCGCCGCCATCAGCAGTCGGCTGAGACCAGTTGTACGGAGCATATGCGCATTCCATACCAACCTTCAAAACTTTTTTGTCAGATTTTTTGTCGCTGCCACCACAGCCTGCGGTAATTGCTAAAGCAAGCACCATTGCAGTGCACAGAACGGCTTGCAGTAATTTCTTTAATTTCATCAAATACACATCCTTCATAATACATTAAGTTCGCTCTTAAGCTAGTTAATACTTTACTATATAAGCCGAAAAAAAGCAAGCGTTTAAGCGGCAATATACATGTATACATGATAAAAATAGAAGAATATCCTCGCAGGCAATACTTTTTTACTCAATACCAGCCAAAGCCTGCTTTAAATCAGCAAGCAAATCCTCTTTATCCTCCAATCCGCAGGACAGACGTACAAGTCCTGCCGGAACGCCAGCCTCTGCCAGCTGCTCGTCCGTCATCTGGCGATGCGTCGTCGTTGCCGGATTCAGGCAGCAGGTGCGTGCGTCCGCCACATGCGTTTCGATAGCTGCCAGCTTCAGGCGCTTCATAAAGGCCTCTGCCGCCCTGCGTCCGCCCTTCAGATTGAAGGACACAACGCCGCAGCCGCCATTGCCCAGATATTTTTGCGCCAGCGCATAATATTTATTAGAAGGAAGTCCCGGATAATTTACATATTCCACCTGCGGCTGCTGCTCCAAAAACTCTGCCACAGCCTGACCGTTTTCTACGTGGCGCGGCATACGCACATGCAGCGATTCCAGACCAAGGTTCAGGATAAACGCACTCTGCGGCGACTGCATTGCGCCAAAGTCACGCATCAGCTGCGCCGTAGCCTTCGTAATGAATGCGCCCTCCTTACCAAACTTTTCCGCATAGGTAATACCATGATAGGACTCGTCAGGCTTGCACAGGCCGGGGAACTTTTCGGCATGCGCCATCCAGTCAAATTTGCCGCCGTCGATAATTGCGCCGCCAAGGCAGGCAGCATGGCCGTCCATATACTTGGTCGTCGAATGCGTAACGATGTCTGCGCCCCAGGACAGCGGTCGGCAGTTAATCGGCGTGGGGAAGGTGTTGTCCACGATTAAGGGCACGCCATGACGATGTGCGGCGTCGGCAAATTTTTCAATATCCAGCACCGTCAGCGCGGGGTTAGCGATAATCTCGCCAAACACAGCCTTCGTGTTCTCCTGAAAGGCAGCGTCCAGCTCCGCCTCCGTCGCATCAGGAGAAACGAAGGTCGCCGTCACGCCCATCTTCGCTAGCGTCACAGCAATCAGATTATAGGTGCCGCCATAGATAGAGGAGGACGCAACAATGTGGCTGCCTGCCTCGCAAATGTTGAACAGTGCGAAGAAGTTAGCCGCCTGACCTGAGGAGGTCAGCATAGCCGCAGTGCCGCCCTCCAGTTCCGCAAGCTTCGCTGCCACATAATCGCAGGTCGGATTTTGCAGGCGAGAATAGAAGTACCCGGTCGCCTCCAAGTCGAACAGCCTGCCCATCTCCTCGCACGTATCGTACTTAAACGTGGTGGACTGGATAATCGGAATCTGACGCGGCTCGCCGCTACCTGGTTTATAACCGCCTACTAAACATTTCGTATTAATCTTGTAATCACTCATCTTGTATTGCTCCTTTTCCTAATCCTAAAAATTATTTTTGTATATCTGCGCCCATGCGCTGCAGCTGCAGCAGCATTTTGTTATAACCATCAAGCGCCTTATTCAGCTTGTCATTATCAGCAGGCGCCAAATCCTGCAAATCATACGGCGTATCCTGATAAACGATGTTCAGCCAATTCATGTAGAACAGATGCGCGTAGCTGCGCCATTTGAAAACAGGCTCTTGCGTCGTATCACCCTCAGGGAAGTAGAACTTCGGCTGCTCAATCGGCAGATTCTTTTTCTTATCGCGGAAATATTCGTCCGCCAGCGTATAGCGGTCATATTCAAAATGACCTAAGACGAAGATACGGCGCAAATCCTTCGTCGCGCAAATGTTG
>JAIHZV010000008.1 GCA_022718015.1 Phascolarctobacterium sp.
CATATTGATCGAGGCAGTCCTGAAAGCAGACGACGCCATCCTGACCGGTGCCCTTGATGTCGCGAATGCCTCTGGTCTGGGTAACGATGCAGGGACATCAGAACGTGGCTGCTGTTGCTTCTCTGATTGGCTTGTCCGCAGTTATCGTGGCAGGTGACGGTCCTGTTGCTAATGACACGCTGCATAAGGCAAATCTTAATGATGTAGTTATCGCGGCTACTGAGGAGTCAGCCTTTGACGTAGTGGGCAAGCTTTATGCTCTTGGTGTCGGCAGCAAGGAATAATTTAGGTAAAAAAAGGGCATATTTTAGTTTTGTAAAAACAAATTACGAAAAAAGTTCTAAACACCGAAATAAAAACGCTTTCTGATACTTGCTGATATATGCGTTCTTTTCAGAAAAACACTTGAGCTTAACAAAAACACAAGTGGCTAAAAATGTCCAATGTGTTCTATCTATATAATACAAAAAACCCGATTTTCACCTAAAAAAAGGGGCTGGAGCTGTAAATTTGTAAAGAAAAAACTTGCGATGTTACAATTTTACTGGTATTATATATATCGTTGAGTCAAATTTTTCCCGGCTAGTGTAAAAACAGGGAAAAATTTGCCGAAAAAAAGTGAAGTTTTTCCTAATATGTGTTATAATTGTAGCAGAAAAGGAAAAACAAAATCTTGAAAAATAATCTTAAATATTAGCAGGAATTTTCTTCTGCATGTCGAATTGACTATATAGTCAAGTGTGACATGTTAGTGAAAAGCTTGGCAATCATATAGGTAATATCTTATTTACAGCAGCGGATTCAAGCTGCCGAATAAGTTATATGCAAAAGGGGCAACCCTTATAAAAAACAATGTCCTAATTAAAAGGAGGAAGGTAAACATGATCGATATTAAAGATCGCATTTGTGACGTAGTAGCTGGCAAAGTAATGAGCGCTGAAGCTGCTGCAGAATTCGTAAAAGATGGTGACAATTTAGGTGTCAGCGGTTTTACCCCGTCTGGCTATCCGAAAGCTGTTCCTCTGGCTCTTGCTGAAAAGGGCAAAAAAACTCCTTTCAAAGTTAACGTTTGGACTGGCGCATCTGTTGGTCCTGAAATTGACCAAGCAATGGTTGAAGCTGGCATTATTGACCGTCGTCTGCCTTATCAGACCAACGGCACCATGCGTAAAGCTATCAATGCTGGTAAAGTAAAATACGCTGATATTCATCTGTCTCACATGGCTCAAATGGTTCGCTATGGCTTCATGGCTGGCCGTCCGACCGGTCCGGATGTTGCTATCGTAGAAGTTTGCAAAATCAACGACCTCGGCAATGGCATGGTTGGCCTGATCCCGACCACTTCCATGGGCAACAGCTCTTCCTATGTAGCTGGCGCTAAAAAGGTTATCGTTGAAGTTAACACCACTCAACCGGTAGGCCTGGAAGGCATGCATGACTCCTATATTCCTCTGGATCCCCCGAATCGTCAACCGATTCCTATCACCGCTCCGGAAGACCGCATCGGTACCACCTACATTCCTTGCGAAGTAGAAAAAATCGTTGCTGTAGTTCCTTGCGACCGTCCTGACATCGTTCGTCCGCTGGGCGAAATCGACGACGACGCTAAGCACATGGGCGCTAACCTCGTTAACTTCTTGAAAAACGAAGTTAAAGAAGGCCGTCTGCCGAAAAACCTGCTGCCGCTGCAATCTGGCGTAGGCTCCGTTGCTAACGCAGTTATCAATGGTCTGGTTAACTCCGATTTCGAAGACCTGACCGTTTACACCGAAGTTATTCAAGATGGTATGTTCGACCTGATCGACGCTGGCAAACTCCGCGTTGCTTCCGGTACCGCTCTGACTCCGTCTCCTGAATGCCAAAAGAAATTCTATGAGAACGTAGATTTCTACAAAAAATATCTGCTGCTCCGTCCGCAAGAAATCTCCAACAGCCCTGAAGTTGCTCGTCGTATCGGCGTAATCGCAATGAACACCGCTATTGAAGTAGATATCTATGGTAACGTAAACTCCACTCATGTTTGCGGCACCAAGCTGATGAACGGCGTTGGTGGTTCCGGCGACTTCGCTCGTAACGGCTACCTGACCGTATTCTTCACCAACTCCCTGGCAAAAGGCGGCGCTATCTCTTCTGTAGTTCCGTTCTGCAGCCATATCGATCATGCTACCCTGGACGTTGACGTTATCGTTTCCGAACGTGGCGTTGCTGATCTGCGTGGCCTGAGCCCGAAAGAAAAAGCTCCGATCATCATTGATCAAATCGCTAACCCGAAATACCAACCTTGGCTGTATGATTACTTCAAACGCGCTTGCGAAGCTTGCGGCAATAGCCAAACTCCGCATATCCTGAGCGAAGCATTCAAATGCTATGAAGTATTTGCTGCAACCGGTACCATGGAAAGCATGGTAGAAGGCCTGGAAAAATAATTTTTGAACTTTTTCTCTAGACCCCTTGAGAAATTTTCAAAAATAGGTTAAACTATGTAATGTGCCTGCCGACAGGTGAGACTCCTGCCGGCAGGTATATATAAAAAGCTGACGAAGCCTAGAGGCTTTGCCATATATCAACCGTCAAAGACGGGACACTCTCACCATTATTACGAAACCGTCCATTTCGTAATATGTAAACCAAATATTTTAAGGAGGATTTGAGAATGGCATTTGAAGAAATTAAAGCCGGTTTAGAAAAATATCATGCTGAAGTTGAAGCTAAACTGGTAAAAAACCCTGAACGCGCAAACCTGGTTCCTAACAGACTGTACACCCCGGTAGATCTTGGTGAAAACTTTGACTACATGACTAAATTGGGTTTCCCTGGTGAATATCCGTACACCCGTGGTGTTCAACCGACCATGTATCGTGGCCGTTTCTGGACCATGCGTATGTATGCTGGCTTCTCCACCGCTGAAGAATCCAACAAACGTTATCGTTACCTGCTGGCTAACGGTGGTTCCGGCCTGTCCTGCGCATTCGACCTGCCGACCCAGATCGGTTATGATTCCACCGATCCGATGGCTGAAGGCGAAGTTGGTAAAGTAGGCGTTGCTATCGACTCCCTGGCTGACATGGAAATCCTGTTCGACCAAATTTCCCTGGATAAAGTATCCACTTCCATGACCATCAACGCTCCGGCTTCCGTACTGCTGGCTATGTACATTGCAGTAGCTGAAAAACAAGGCGTTTCCGCTGACAAACTGCGTGGTACCATTCAGAACGATATTCTGAAAGAGTACGCTGCTCGCGGCACCTACATTTTCCCGCCGAAACCGTCCATGCGTCTGATTACCAACATTTTTGAATACTGCTCCAAGAACGTACCGCTGTGGAACACCATTTCCATCTCCGGTTACCATATCCGTGAAGCTGGTTCCACCGCTTCTCAGGAAATTGCATTCACCATCGCTGACGGCATCGCTTATGTAGAAGCTGCTATCAAAGCTGGTCTGGACGTTGACGCTTTCGCTGGCCGTCTGTCCTTCTTCTGGAATGCACACAACAACGTACTGGAAGAGGTTGCTAAATTCCGTGCTTCCCGTCGTGTATGGTCCAAAGTTATGAAAGAGCGTTTTGGCGCTAAAAAAGCTAAATCCATGATGCTCCGCGTACATACCCAAACCGCTGGCTCCATGCTGACCGCTCAACAACCGAACAACAACATCGTTCGTGTTGCTCTGCAAACCGCTGCTGCTGTTATGGGTGGTACCCAATCCCTGCACACCAACTCCAAAGACGAAGCTCTGGCACTGCCGACCACTGAGTCTGTAACCATCGCTCTGCGTACCCAACAAATCGTTGCTTACGAATCCGGTCTGGCTGACACCGTTGATCCGTTGGGCGGTTCCTACTATGTAGAAGCTCTGACCGACAAGATCGAAGCTGAAGCTTGGGAATACATTAAGAAAATTGACGAAATCGGTGGCGCTCCTGAAGCAATCGCTAAAGGCTACATCCAAAAAGAAATCCAAGACTCCGCTTACAAATGGCAGATGGAAATCGAAAAAGGCGACCGTATCATCGTTGGCGTTAACAAATTCACTCAAGAAGAAGAAGCTCCGAAAAACCTGCTGCGCGTAGACGGCTCTGTAGGCAAGCTGCAAGCTGAAAAGATTGCTGCTCTGAAAGCTCGTCGCGACAACGCTAAAGTTGAAGAGACTCTGAAAGCTCTGGAAGCAGGCTGCGCAGATGAAAATGTAAACCTGATGCCTCTGATTCTGGATGCAGTTCGTGCATACGCAACCGAAGGCGAAATCTGCGGCGTTATGAGAAAAGTATTCGGCGAATACCAACCTCATACCACTCTCTAATTTGTAAACACAACCAATATACGGAGGTAAACTATAATGGCAAACGTTAAAGTTTTAGTTGCTAAACCGGGTCTGGATGGCCATGACCGCGGTGCTAAAGTTGTAGCTCGTGCTCTGCGCGACGCTGGTTTTGAAGTTATCTATACCGGTATCCGTCTGACTCCGGAACAAATCGCTGAAGCTGCTCTGCAAGACGACGTAAACGTTGTTGCACTGTCCCTGCTGTCTGGCGCTCACAACACCCTTTTCCCGAAAGTAGTTGAACTGCTGAAAGAAAAAGGCCTGAACGACGTTCTGGTTATCGGCGGCGGCGTTATTCCTGACGCTGACATCCCTGGCCTGAAAGCTGCTGGCATTGCTGCTGTATTCACTCCGGGCACCCCGACCAGCAACATTGTTGATTTCATCAACGCTAACGTTAAATAATTTTATCCTTTAAGTGCAGGCCGGGCTTGTCCCGGCTTGCCTTATAAAATATTCACTATCCAAAAACAAGGCGGTGTGAATTATGGAAATAGTAGATAAATTATTAAATCATTCTCGTCTTGCATTATCTAAAGCAATCACTGCTGTTGAAAATGAATACGATGATGCTGTCAAAATTATGACAGAAATTTATCCTCATACTGGTAATGCTTATGTAATTGGTATCACAGGACCTCCGGGTGCTGGTAAAAGTACTTTGACTGACAAACTTGCTAAAGAATATCGTAAACGCGGTAAAACCGTTGGTATCGTAGCAATTGACCCTACTAGCCCGTATTCTGGCGGCGCTATCTTAGGCGACCGTATCAGAATGATGGATCTGACTGCAGACGAAGGTATCTTCGTTCGCTCTATGGCAACTCGCGGCAGTCTTGGCGGCCTGTCTCAAAAAGCAGGTGACGCTGTTAAATTAATGGATGCTTTCGGCATGGACGTTATTATCGTTGAAACCGTAGGTGTAGGCCAATCTGAGGTTGACATTGTTAAGACCGCAGATACCACTATGGTTGTTGTTATCCCTGGTATGGGCGACGATATCCAGGCTATTAAAGCAGGTATACTTGAAATCGGTGACCTGTTCACGATTAACAAAGCTGATCGTGAGGGTACAGACAAGCTCAACATTGAGATTGAAATGATGCTCGAATTAAATCCCGAATATGTTGGCTGGCGTCCTCCGATTAACAGGACCATTGCCAGCAAGGGTGAAGGTATAGAGGCTGTTGTGGACTCTATTGAGGCTCACAAGGCATATTTGATTGAAAGTGGCAAATTGAGTGATATCCGTAAAGCTCGTATTAAAAACGAAGTTACGGCTATGCTTAATGACCATGTAAATCGCTACATCGACAAAAACGTTGTTCAAACTGACGATTTTGATAACCTCGTTATCAAAATGCAGAACCGTGAGATTGAGCCGTACTCTGTCGTTGATGATATTGTTGGTAAAGTTTTAAAATAAAACCACCAAAAAAACTAACTTTTTAGGAGGAATTTATTATGGCATTCAAAACTATTTGTGTTGACCATGTAGGTATCGCTTGCGCTGGTACCTTGGAAGAAGCTGCAAAAATTTATACTGAGGTTCTGGGCCTGAAAGCTACCGGTACCGAAGAAGTTAAAGAACAAGGTGTTGCTACCGTATTTGTTCCCTGCGGCGAAACCCTGATTGAGCTCCTTGTTGATATTACCGAAAACAACGACGGCCCTATCGGCAAATATGTTGCTAAAAACGGCCCTGGCATCCAACATATGGCTCTGCGCGTTGACGACATTAAAGCAGCTATTGCTGACCTGACCGAAGCTGGCGTTCGTATGATCGACAAAGCTCCGCGTAATGGTGCTGGCCAAATGAAAATTGCTTTCGTTCATCCGAAATCTGCTGGCTTGCTGCTCGAACTGTGCCAACCTGCTGCAACCTATAAAGACTAATTCACTAGCCTGCTAGATTCTAGCAAAGTGGTATTCACAATTTAAGCTACATAATGCTGGAGGCGTACAAGTGATATGTCTTCAGCATCTGTGTATAAATTTGTTCTCCCAAAATGATGGAGGTGTAAGATTTGTCTACTCAAGAAAAAATTGAGAAAATGCTCAAAAAAGCCGAAGTAATTCTGGCTGCTGGCGGCGAAAAACGTGTTGCTAAACAACATGAATCCGGCAAACTGACTGCTCGTGAAAGAATCGCTGCTCTCCTTGACGAAGGTTCCTTCGTAGAACTCGACCGTTTTGTACGTCATCGTTGCTACAACTTCGGTCAAGAAAAGAAAGAACTGCCTGGTGAAGGCGTAACCACTGGTTACGGCACCATCGATGGCCGTCTGGTTTATGTATTCGCACAAGACTTCACCGTTGAAGGTGGTTCCCTGGGCGAAATGCATGCTGCTAAAATCGTTAAAGTACAACGCTTGGCACTGAAAATGGGTGCTCCGCTGGTTGGCCTGAACGATTCCGGCGGTGCTCGTATCCAAGAAGCTATCGACGCTCTGGCTGGCTATGGTAAAATCTTCTTCGAGAACACCATTGCTTCCGGTGTTGTACCGCAGATCTCTGCAATCATGGGTCCTTCCGCTGGCGGCGCTGTATACAGCCCGGCACTGACCGACTTCATCTACATGGTAAAGAACACTTCCAAAATGTTCATTACCGGTCCTGCAGTAGTTAAATCCGTTACCGGTGAAGATGTAACCCAAGAACAACTGGGTGGCGCTATGACCCACAACAGCACTTCTGGTGTTGCTCACTTCGCTGCTGAAAACGACGAAGACTGCCTGCAACAAATCCGTTACCTGCTCTCCTTCCTGCCTTCCAACAACGTTGAAGGTGCTCCGATCGTAGAGACTGGTGATGACCCGATGCGTACCGACGACAGCCTGAACACTCTGCTGCCGGACAACTCTAACCAAGCTTACGATATGTATGATGTAATCAGATCTATCGTAGATAACGGCGAATTCTATGAAAACCAAAAATACTGGGCAACCAACATCATCACTTGCTTCGCTCGTATGGATGGTCAAACCGTAGGTATCATTGCTAACCAACCGAAAGTTATGGCTGGCTGCCTGGATATCAACGCTTCCGATAAATCCGCTCGTTTCATCCGCTTCTGCGACGCTTTCGGTATTCCTCTGCTGAACCTGGTTGACGTTCCGGGCTTCCTGCCTGGCTGCAACCAAGAGTACGGCGGTATCATCCGTCACGGCGCTAAGATGCTGTATGCTTACTCCGAAGCAACTGTTCCTAAAATCACTCTGGTAACCCGTAAAGCTTACGGCGGTTCCTACCTGGCAATGTGCTCTCAAGATCTGGGCGCTGACCAAGTTATCGCATGGCCGACCGCTGAAATCGCAGTTATGGGTCCTGCTGGTGCTGCTAACATCATTTTCCGTAAAGATCCTGATGTTGAAGCTAAAACTAAAGAGTACATCGACAACTTCGCTACTCCGTACCAAGCAGCAATGCGCGGCATGGTTGACATGGTTATCGAACCGAAAAATACTCGTCCCACCATCATCAACGCTCTGCAAATGCTGGAAAGCAAACGCGAAACCCGTCCGGCAAAACGCCACGGCAACATTCCTTTGTAATTCACAAGCAATTGCTTAGTGCTTAAACAACCTATTTTAAGATAAGATGAGGTGAAATAAATGGGTCCTGTTACTACTAATCCTTGGTTGATTGCTTTAATCAATATGACCATCGTATTCGGCGTACTGATCGCTTTGGGCGTATTAATGAACTTACTCCAAGTTATCGATCCGACTAAAAAAAAAGTTGCTAAACCGGCAGTAGCTCCTACCCCGGCAGCAGCTCCTGTTGCAGCTCCGGCTGCAGCTGTACAAGATGACAGCGAAATCATCGCTGTTATCGCTGCAGCAGTAGCAGCATGCGGCGTTAGCGCAGACCAAATCGCTTGCGTTCGTCGTGTTGATGCTAAATCTGCATGGACTGTAAGTGGTCGTGTTGAAGCTATTAGCGTTCGTAAAGAATGCTTCTAATGCATTATAGTTTGCAATTTTAATTAAAAAACGAGATTTTAAGGAGGATTATATCCATGAAAAAGTATACTATCACCGTAAATGGTACCGCATACGAAGTTGAAGTTGAAGAAGCAGGCGTTGTTGCTTCCGCTCCGAAAGCTGCTGCTCCGAAAGCTGCTGCTCCGGCTCCGGCTCCGAAAGCTGCTGCTCCGGCTCCGGCTCCGAAAGCTGCTGCTCCGGTTGCTGCTGGTGCAACCACCGTTTCCGCTCCTATGCCGGGCAAAGTTCTGTCCGTTAACGTAAAAGCTGGCGACGCTGTTAAATCTGGCGACGTTCTGCTGATTCTGGAAGCTATGAAAATGCAAAACGAAATCATGGCTCCGGCTGACGGCACCGTTTCCGACGTTCGCGTTTCCGCAGGCCAAACCGTTGCTACTGGCGACGTTATGGTAGTTCTCTAATTCTTACTCGATAGTTCGCAGTATCAGTAAGTTTTAAAATACCCTTGATCTTTGGAGGGGGCTTTTCGCAGAGCCCCTTCCACAAATTGAAAATTGGGAGGATATTAAATGGAAGCATTTCTCGTTGCTTTGTCTTCCGTATGGGCAGATTCCGGTTTCTCCGCACTGACTAGCGGTCACGTAATCATGATCGTTGTAGGTCTGGTTCTGCTTTATATGGCTATTGGTAAAGGTTTCGAACCTTTGCTGCTTTCCCCGATCGCATTCGGCTGTATTCTGGCTAACATTCCTAAAAACGGTTTCGAAGAACCGGGTGTTATGTCCGTTATCATGTATGGTATTCACCACGAAGTATTCCCGCCGTTGATTTTCTTGGGCGTAGGCGCTATGACCGACTTTGGTCCTCTGCTGGCTAACCCGAAAACCCTGCTCCTGGGCGCTGCTGCACAGGGCGGTGTATTCGTAGCTCTGCTGGGCGCTATGCTGCTTGGTTTCTCCGTACAAGAAGCTGCTGCTATCGGCATCATCGGTGGTGCTGACGGCCCGACTTCCATCTACCTGGCTGCTAAAATGGCTCCTCAGCTGTTAGGCGCAATCGCAGTTGCTGCTTACTCCTACATGTCTCTGGTTCCGCTGATTCAGCCGCCCATCATGAAACTGTTCACCACTGAAGCAGATCGTAAAATCGTTATGCAACAGCTGCGTCCGGTTTCTCACTTTGAAAAGGTTGCTTTCCCGATCATGTGCACCATCGTTATTTCTTTGCTGTTACCTTCTGTAACCGCTCTGATTGGTATGCTGATGCTGGGTAACCTGTTCAAAGAAGCAGGCTGCCTGGATCGTCTGTCCGACACCGCACAAAACGCTCTGATGAACACTGTAACCATCATGCTGGCTACCGGTACTGGTCTGACCATGAGCGCTGATTCCTTCCTGAACGCAAAAACCCTGCTGATCATCGTACTCGGCTTGGTTGCTTTCGTTGCAGGTACTGCTCTCGGCGTTATCTTCGGTAAGCTGATGTGCATGGTAGACGGTGGCCAAACCAACCCGTTGATTGGTTCCGCTGGCGTTTCCGCAGTTCCTATGGCTGCTCGTGTATCTCAAAAAGTTGGCCAACAAGCTAACCCGGCTAACTTCCTGCTGATGCACGCTATGGGGCCTAACGTAGCAGGCGTTATCGGTACTGCAGTTGCTGCAGGTACCATGCTGGCTATGATCGGTCCTGTTGGCAAATAATCATTAGCTAACTTCAAGAGCTCACACTTAGTGTGAGCTCTTTTTTCATGCTTAAAACGTGAAATCTGCGCAAATTTTTTCTGCACCCTGTCGCATGGTCATAAATTTATAGTATAATAAAGCTTAGCTAGACTTTTAGCCATGCTTTATTATCTATAAAAGGAGTCTATAGTTAATGCAGAAATTTACTTTATCCAGACAGTTTTTCCAGGACGTCTGGTATTTGACGAAAAGCTATTGGCAGTCGGAGGAAAAGAAAAAGGCCTTTTGGCTGCTGACCTGTATAATAGCTCTGACTCTTGGCATTGTCTTTATGCTGGTGCAGCTGAACACTTGGAATAACAGCTTCTACAGTGCTTTGCAGAATTATGATGCTGAGAAGATTTCCTCGGAGCTTATTCATTTTTCCTGGCTGGCAGCAATCTATATTATTCTTGCTGTGTATTCTTATTATTTGCAGCAGACCTTGATTTTGCATTGGCGTCGTTGGCTGACGACACGCTTCATTGACATTTGGCTGCAGAACAAGACATATTATAATCTGCAGATGTTCGGTAAGGACACGGATAACCCTGACCAGCGTATCAGTGAGGATGTGCGTCAGTTTGTGGAGATGACTCTCGGCTTTGCTATCGGCATTTTAAAGTCGCTCTGTACCTTCATATCTTTTGTCTTTATTCTTTACCAGCTTTCCGGACCGCTGAGCTTCAGCTTCATGGGCAAGACCTGGACGATTCATGGCTACATGCTGTGGGCGTCGCTGTTATATTCTATTCTGGGCACCTATATTACGCATGTCGTAGGCCGCAAGCTGGTGAAGCTGAATTTCATTCAGCAGCGCTATGAGGCTGATTTTCGTTTCAGTATGATTCGTTTGCGTGAAAGTGCGGAGAGTGTTGCCTTTTATCGTGGTGAAGCGCAGGAGGGCAAGGTTTTCAAGAATCGTTTTAAGCTGCTGCTGGATAACTTTTGGCAGCTTGTTAATAAACAGAAGCAGCTTGTGTTTCTGAATTCCGGTTATTCGCAGATTGCGATAATTTTTCCGTTTGTGGTAGCAATGAACCGTTATTTGGCTAAGGAGGTTTCACTCGGTGGTCTGATGCAGGTTGCCAGTGCCTTTGGCCGCGTGCAGGATTCGCTTTCGTACTTTGTGGATATGTACAGCAGCATTGCTCAGTGGCAGGCTGTTGTTATGCGTCTTACATATTTCGGCAGACATATGCATGAGGTGTCGCAGCAGGCGGAGCAGTTCCATGTGGAGCGCTTTGCTACATCTGAGGCAGTCAGTGTAGAGCAGATGCAGGTTAACCTGCCTGACGATACAGTGCTTTTGCAGGATATTAGCTTTACCCTGCAGCCGGGGCATAATGTGCTTATCAAGGGCGTGAGCGGCAGCGGCAAGAGTACACTGCTGCGTGCGCTGGCAGGTATCTGGCCCTTTGTTACCGGCAAAATCAACCTGCCTAAGACGGAAGAGCTGATGTTTATTCCGCAAAAGCCCTATATACCGCTTGGCTCTTTGCGTGAAGCGCTGCTTTATCCGGGCAAGAAGGCGCTGTCTGATGAGGAGCTTTTGCATCTGCTTGATTTGTGTCAGATTGGATATCTGCGTGACAAGCTTGACTTCGTTGCTGATTGGAGCCATGTGCTTTCCGTGGGTGAGCAGCAGCGTCTGGCGTTCGTGCGTGCGCATATTCAGGAGCCGAAATGGCTGTTTCTCGATGAAGCAACGTCCGCACTTGATGAGGATACCGAGGCGGCGATGTATGCCTTGCTGGCAGAGCGTCTGCGGCAGACAACCTTGGTCAGCATAGGTCATCGCAGTACCTTGAATAAATATCACGAGCTGATGCTTGTTATTGATAAGCAGACGAAGAGTGTAAGACTAACAAAAATTTAAGGAGGGTTATTATGCAGCCATTGCAAATTGTTGAAAATATTTATGATGTAGGTGTACAGGATTGGGCGGTACGTGATTTCCACGGCTATAAGACGGAGCGTGGTGCGACCTACAATTCGTATTTGATTATGGACGAAAAAATTACGCTGATTGACACCGTGAAGGCTCCGTTTACCGAAGAGCTGCTGCGCAACATCAGTAAGGTTACGCCGCTGGAAAGCATTGAATGTATAGTTATTAACCACGTGGAGCCTGACCATTCCGGTGCTATGCCTGCCTTGGCGAAGGCTTGTCCGAAGGCGAAGTTTTATATCACGATGCAGGGCAAAAATGAAGCAATTCAGCATTATGGTGATATCTTCGATTTTGAGGTTGTGAAGGACGGCGCGACGCTGAATATCGGCAAGCGCACGCTGACCTTTGCTTCTATGGCTATGCTGCACTGGCCTGACAGCATGGCGACCTACAGTGCTTATGACCGCATTCTGTTCTCTAATGATGCCTTTGGCCAGCATTATGCGACCAGCAAGCGCTTCGATTATGATGTAGATTATGGCGAGCTTTTCTATGAAGCACGCAAATATTTTGCTAATATTCTTTGGCCCTATGCGAAGCTGATTGAGCGTGCCTTCATGAAGCTGAGCGCACTGGACTTTACGATGATTGCTCCGTCGCATGGCGTTATCTGGAAGCGTTATATCCCCGAAATTCTCAAGGCTTATCTTGATTGGGGCAAGGGCGTGCAGGACGGCAGCCTCGTTATTGCCTACGACAGCATGTGGGGCGGAACAGAGAAGCTGGCGCGGGCGATAGCACGCGGCGCTGCCAATGCAGGCGTTGTTGTTAAAATGTTCAAAATGGGTGCTACCCCTAACAGCACGGTTGCAGCTGAGCTTTTCACTGCCTCCGGTTTTTTGGCAGGCTCTTCAACGCTGAATTGCAGCATGCTGCCGAATATGGGCTCGTTGCTGATTTATCTTAAGGGCCTTGGCGCTAAGGGGAAAAAGGCTGCAGCCTTCGGTACCTTCGGCTGGGGCGGCGGTGCGCAAAAGGATATGGAGGAGCTGCTTGAAAAAAGCTGCTTTGATGCAGTAGAGCCTGGCTTTAACTGCAAATGGACGCCGCAGGAGGCTGATTTGGAGAAGGCTGAGCAGTACGGCTATGATTTTGCTCTGAGTCTGAAAAAATAATTTGTAACTTTTGTGTAAAAAGAGAAATGTTTTTAATATTCATCGTGCATTATTAGACAGAATGATGTATAATAGACTTATCAAGGATGAAAGCGAGGTCTTATGATGAACGTAAAGGCTGAAGTTTACAAGAAATTTTTAGAGGAAAACAAAATTAGCTGGGGCGAAATCACCGAGATTGAGGAAACTGTTCCTGAAGAACAAAAGATGCACCCTGTTGTATATCGCTCTGCTATCGGCGTTAATGGTCAAAACCTGCCGACCATGCTCGTTATTGATGACAGCATGTATGTAATGCTGCAGATTCGCGTTGCTGCAGGCGTAGTTAAAGAAGCTAACAAGCAGGCTGTGCTTGAGCATCTCAACGCTTTGAACGAAAACTTCAAGGTATTCAAATATTACGCTGATGCTGCTGGTAACATCGTTATCGAAAGCTGCATTCCGTCTGCTAACGAACCGTTTGTTCCGGCAATCATCCACTATGTAATCGAGGTTATTGCTAAGCATCTGCAAGAGGAATATCCGAACCTGATGAAGGTTGTTTGGGCTAACTAAGCAGGGCACAATTAAATATCCCCAAATAAAGGGAGTAGCTGGCATGGGCGCAAGCCTGTGTTTACCTGGCCGTCAGTACGATTCCTGAAGGAATCCGGCTTTGTAATTAAGTGGCGAGACTTTGTTGTAAAAACATTTTTTACAGCATTGTCGCGCCCTTTTTTATTTTATATATATATG
>JAIHZV010000217.1 GCA_022718015.1 Phascolarctobacterium sp.
AGCAGCTCGTCATTTTGCAGCGACAGAGTTTCGCGCATAAGGCGGCTCCAGGTGGCGAGCGGAAAATTCTTCAGGCTGATGCGGTTGGCCTTGAAGTCCGCAAGATATTCCTTTTCGCGCGGCTCAGGAATGGCCGGTGCAGCACTGCGGCGGCGCAGACGGTAATTGCTGACATCCTCGACGAAGTAGCCAAGCTTTTCCTTAGAGGTGATATAGCCTTCGACAGCGAGCTGGGCGTAGGCGTTGGCAACAGTAATGATGCCGATGCTGAGATGCTGCGCAAGCGTGCGCTTGGAGGGCAGGCGCTCGCCTGCGTGCAGGACACCGGTGATGATGTCCTGGCGGATGCATTGGTAGAGATATTCGTAGAGCGGCGTGCTGCCGCGTTGGTCTAAATCATAGGTTAGCATGCTTTTCTTCCTCTTGGTTCTAAATTACTTCGGCTTATTGGTCTGCTTGATAGTACCATAAAGTATTATATAATACACTTCCGAGAAAAACAAGCGCTTTTGGTTCTGAAAAGTTTCTCGCTCTTGATTCTTTTAATAGAATCATTTTGCGAGTAAAATAATATCCGTAGTCGATTTAAAACACAAATGAGGAGGCAATAAAAATGGAAAAAGCAAAATTACAAGCAGAATATGGTTTATATATTAACGGACAATGGCGTCCGGCAGCTAATGGCGACACCTATACAGCAGAAAGTCCTGCAGATGGCAGTCATCTGGCAGTTTGCGCTCAAGCGACGCGTGAGGATGTGGACGACGCAGTAAAAGCTGCATGGGAAGCGTTCAAGACGTGGAAAAAGACCACGCCGGCACAGCGTGCAGCGCTCTTGAATAAAATTGCGGATATCATTGATGCGAACAAGGAGCATCTGGCTATGGTAGAGAGCATGGACAACGGCAAGCCGATTCGCGAGACGATGAACGTCGATATTCCGCTGTCCGCTGCACATTTCCGCTACTTTGCAGGCTGCATTCTCGCTGAGGAAGGTCAGGCCTCTGTGCTGAACGAGCAGTTCCTGTCTATCATCCTGCGTGAGCCTATCGGCGTAGTTGGTCAAATCATTCCTTGGAACTTCCCGTTCCTCATGGCTGCGTGGAAGCTGGCGCCGGTGCTGGCTGCAGGCGACTGCACAGTGCTGAAGCCGTCGAAGGAGGCAAGCCTGTCGATTTTGGAATTTGCACGTTTAATTGACGGCGTTCTGCCTGCCGGTGTATTTAACGTTATTACCGGCGCTGGCAGCAAGTCTGGCCAATATATGCTGGAGCATAAGGGCTTCGCTAAGCTGGCCTTCACCGGTTCTACCGAGGTTGGCCGTAATGTCGGCCTGGCAGCAGCAGAGCGCATTATTCCGTCTACGCTGGAGCTGGGCGGAAAGAGCGCGAATATTTACTTCGACGATTGCGACTTCGACCAGGCTATTGATGGAGCACAGCTGGGCATTTTGTTCAACCAGGGCCAGGTTTGCTGCGCTGGCAGCCGTATCTTCGTGCAGGATACTATTTATGATAAATTCGTTCCGGCGCTGGTCAAGGCCTTCAACAAGGTTAAGGTTGGTCTGCCGTGGAATGACGATACGCAGATGGGTGCGCAGATTAACGAAACCCAGCTCAAGAAAATCCTTGGCTATATTGAAATTGCCAAGCAGGAGGGCGCAACGATTGCTTGCGGCGGCGAGCGCTTTACCGAGGGTGAGCTGGCAGGCGGTGCCTTCATGAAGCCGACGCTGATTACCGATGTAACCAACGATATGCGTGTAGCGCAGGAGGAAATCTTCGGGCCTGTGGCTGTGGTTATCCGCTTCCACGATGAAGAGGATGTTATCGCTATGGCGAATGACAGCGAGTATGGCTTGGGCGGCGCAGTTTGGACGAAGGATATCAATAAGGCTATCCGCGTAGCGCGTGCTGTAGAAACCGGACGTATGTGGGTGAACACCTACAATCAGATTCCTGAGCATTCTCCGTTCGGCGGCTACAAGACCTCCGGCATTGGCCGCGAAACGCATAAGATGATTTTGAACCATTACACACAAGTGAAAAATATTATGATTAATCTCAGTTATGCTCCTTCTGGGTTTTATCCTCAGGACTGATGATTAAATAAAAAATAACCAGCAGGTGATGCGCCATCCGTAAGCATCATGCTGCTGGTTATTTTTATGTTTTATTTGTCTAAGGCTGCGTCATCTAAGAACGCTGTGCCGAATTCCGTGTAGTTCATCTCGGCATTATGCAGATTGGCATGCGCAAGATAAGCGCTGTCGAATTTGGTGTGGTTCAGCTTGCTGTGCTGCAGGGACGCGTAGCCAAGCTTGGCGCTGCGTGCGTCTGCTTCAGTAAGGTCGCTGGCCTCCAGATGGCCTTTATACAGATTGGTGCCGTAGAAAACAGCGTTACGCAGGCTGGCCTTGCGCAGCCAGGAGTAGGGCAGGTTGGCGAAGCTGAAATCAGCATAATCTGCCTGCACGCCGTCGAGCAGCACCTCCTCACCCTTGGCAT
>JAIHZV010000218.1 GCA_022718015.1 Phascolarctobacterium sp.
TATAAGCGATGCCCCTTAACCTATGTCTTTTATAGCCTGCAAATGCTCCCCATACGTTTTCGTAAACCTATGGTGTCCATCCTTCTCTGCTACAAAGTACAGATAATCAGTCTGCTCCGGCTCCAGCACCGCCTTAATTGCGCCCAGGCTTGGGCTGCCAATCGGTCCGGGGGGCAGGCCTGCATTCTGATAGGTATTATACGGGTTTTTGATTTCAGTGTCCGCAAAGGTAATAATCTCCTTTTGCGCACCTAAAATATATTGAATTGTGGTATCCGACTGAATCGGCATACCAATAGCAACGCGCTTGAGGAAAACTCCGGCAATACGCGGCTGCTCTTCGGCAAAAACTGCCTCCAGCTCCACCATCGCCGCCATATTCACCACATCACGCAGCTTTAAATTACGTTCAGCAACTGTTTTGCTTACGCCGCTTGCCTGCATTTCCTTGTCAAACTGGTCAACCATGAGCTTAAGCAGCTGCTCCTCGCTCATGCCTACAGGAAAATCGTAGGTTGCAGGATAGATGAAGCCCTCAGCCTTAAAAACAACATTGGCATCATCCGTCTGCATATAAGCATAGGGCGCGTAATTCTTTGCCGCAGCGATAAACTTATCAGCGCTGCCAAGGCCCTCTGCCTCCAGCTTTTTAGCCGTCTTTACGACTGTGAAGCCCTCTGGCACAGTAAAGCGCACCTGCTTGATGCGTCCCTTGACCATCGTGTCAACAATCTGCGCATTGCTCATGCCGCCCTCAAGCTGATAAGCACCTGCCTGCAGCTTTGTCGCCAGTCCCTTCCAGCGTGCCTCCATACGAAAGGCATCGGGATTCTTGACCAGCTTCTTTTCATGCAGCAGCGCAGCAATATCCGCCGTCGTCATGCCCTCCTTGACGACAATCAGACGCGAGCCGTTTACAGCGAAATCCTTGTTGCTTCCTTGTCCGTTAAGGTAGACCGTAAACGCGATAACGCCTGCGACCAGCACCAGCGCCAAAGCGCCCACTCCTGCCTGCACAGGCTTCGTGCGTACAAACTCCTTAAGCTTTTCAATATCCATCTACTTCAATCCACCACACAGCATAAAAATACCGGACCGAAGTCCGGCTATTTTTACAAGAATTATTCCTCTTCTGCACACATCTCGTCGTACAGAGCTGCTACAGCCTCGTACTCTTCGTCAGTCGGACCAACATAAACTGCTTCGCCGTTTTCATCAAAATCGATGCGGGCAATGATGCAGTAATCTTCTTCTTCGTGCTCATGGTCGTGGCAGTCGCACTCCTCATCCTCGCAGCAGTCATCGTCGATGGATACGAGTACAGCAAAGTTTTTGCCTTCGTAGGGAATAACCATTTCTTCCATGAAATAGCTTTCGTTGCCTTGCTCGTCAGTCAGAACAACAACGTCTACTTCTTCGCCTTCCTCAGCGTTAGCCTGCATAGCTTCTAATTCTTCATTTTTAATGTCTTTTTCCATAAGGCACCTCTTTCAAAATAACGATAATAATAAATCTAATATCTACCTAAGCATATTGTATAATATGAAACGGTAATCTGTCAAATTTTAAAGCTCTTGCTGTCCAGATAATTTTGCAGAATTACCACAGCCGCCATCATATCAATAACCTTTTTACGTTTTTTGCGGCGCATATCAGCATCAACCAGCACCTTCTCGGCAGCCACCGTGCTCAGGCGCTCGTCCCACAGCACAACCTCTACGCCCGGGAACATCGTGCGTAATGCTTCTGCCATCGCCGCACAAGCCTCGGCGCGTTCGCCGATAGTACCGTTCATATTTTTCGGATAGCCAACAACGAGCGTATCCACCTCATGCTCCTTAATCAGCTCGGCAATACGTGCGTAGTCCTTCTCCTCCGTCGTGCGGCGGATAGTTTCCACGCCATTAGCAATCATGCCCATGAGGTCACTGACTGCAATACCGATAGTTCTTGTTCCTACATCGAGGGACATTTTGCGCATAGAAAACTCCTTTGACGCCTCTCTGCCCAATGCTTAACAGCAAGAGCAGGCGTTCTTTTTTAGTAATTACTTATTAATCTGCTGCAGATAGTTCTTCACCAGCTCCTCAATAAGCTCATAGCGCTCATGACGGCGCAGCTTCGTGCGTGCATCATCATAGCTGGTGATATAAGTCGGGTCGCCGCTCAGCAGATAGCCTGCCAGCTGGTCTACCGGATTATAGCCTTTTTTCTCTAAAGCAGCATAAACTTCCTTTATCGTTTCAGCAACGTCCAGCGTCTCCGGCTGACGTTTGAACATCATAGTCTCTTGAGATACTTCACTCATAATTTAACAACTCCTTTCGGCTTGTAATTTCTATTTTACCACATTTTCGGTGAAAATTGTGTGTTTATAAAACAAAAAAATTAGTTCCGTCATTAGTGTTAATTATTTTTAACACTATCGCTACGCAAAAAATCCGAAGAGCAGCACAATCTGCCCTTCGGACCAAAATTGCTTATGAATTTTTA
>JAIHZV010000219.1 GCA_022718015.1 Phascolarctobacterium sp.
ACCTAGCTGGACTTAATCGTGATACTAAAAACAGCCTCAATAAGCTGGGAGAAATCTTTGACAAGACCAAGGTCGAAGAACGTCAGGAACTAGCTGGACTTTTTGGAGAGATGGCTTATAAAGCAGTAGGCGATTTGTCTATAAAAAATGGCTGGAAAGAAGGCAGTGCAGAAAAGAACGCCCTTCACGCCTTTGTAGGTGGCATCATGAGTGAACTTACTAATAGTGGGTTCCTTGCAGGTGCATCTGGAGCAATGATTAACGAAATGATCCAAGATAAGTTAAGCGATATGTTCAAGGACGACCCTGCAATGCATCAATGGGCAAGTGCTCTTATCGGTGGCGTAGTATCTCAGGTTGTTGCTGATAATGCACAGGCAGGTGCTGGTACTGCTTCCAGTGGTACGAAGAATAATGTTCTGAACCACGAACAAGAGGACAAACATGATGAAGAGGTATCGGAAGCTGCAAATGATAGGAATAGCTCTGGTAAAATCAAGGATAAACATGAATATTGGGCTAAAGTTGATAAAGAGCAACAGGAGCAACTAATAAATAAATTAAATGATCCAGCTTTTGTTGAAAGATTGGATGCTGCTTTAAAAGAAAATCCTGATATTACAGAGTTTGAGGGTGTTGTAATTAAGGGTAAAGATTTATATGGCAATGTAATTGATGCAACCAATCTTCAAAATAGGGAGGATATCATAAACAAAACTAACCCGACTATAAGTAGTATAATGAACGGGCTGAGTGATGTCGCGGTTTCTGAAATACTAGGAGTAGCAGAAGATAGTACGGTCGTTAGAGATATGGCAAATAAATATCAGTGGGCTGTATATGGTAAAAATGGTATTAAATATATCAGAAAAGTACCATTGGCTTCTGGAGTAGTACTTGTATTTGACCTTTACGAAAATTCTAAAAATATGAGCAATGAAGAACTTTTACGTTATGCAGAAAAAGAAGGTATCAAATTTACTGTTGGAGCCGTAGGCGGATCATTAACGGGTGCTATTGTTGGAACAACAGGTGGACCAGCGGGAACTGTTATTGGTGGCATAGCTGGTGCGTTTGTAGGTGCTGGTTTTGAAACGGTTGCGGAAATGGGGATGGATAGATTACAGCGATTAGTAGGGGATGCAAAAAATGATTAATATATTGATTGAGTTAATCATGAAAGTATTCTTGTTAAGTTTCTGCATAATAATAAAGAATTTCCTAGTACAATACATGAAGAGAAAAAATAAACGTTCCACTTTAATTGAAATGTGGATGAATGGCGCTATTATTGTTTCATTTATATTAATTCTTATTACTGTTTATCGATTAGGCTTTTTATGATAAAGGAATTCGTCATCGAGCAGATTGCAAAGCTCACAGGCAGACCATATCTTGGCGATTACGGCAGTGATATGGAGCAGTTTGCTGCTTTGATGAACGCAGGCGCAGTAGTTGCGGAAGCAATGGATTTGAAGGTTGGCGTTGCGTTGACAGCAGAGCAGATGGCAAGCCTGACCACAGACATTGTCTGGCTGGTGGAAGAAGTAGTAAACGGACAAAAGGTTCTTGTACCGGAGGTGTTCCTTGCTTATGTAAGAGCAGCAGACCTGACTAATGACGGAGCACTTATCGTAGGTGGAGATGTAGCCATCTACTCCAAAGAGAATATTGAAAACATTGGCACCATCAGGGCTGACGGAACAGTAGACCTTAAAGGTGAGAACATCAATAACCTTGGTGGCCGTATTACTGGTGAAAACGTCAAGCTGGATGCGGACAAGAACATCACCAATAAGGGCGGCAACATCCGTGCCAGAGTGGATGCAATCCTCAAAGGTGAAAACGTCATTAATGAGGCCAATGTGAAAGAAAGCCAGTATAAAGGACTGAACAAGAAAACTGTAGGCAACGCTGGCTCTATTAGTGCTGGCCAAAATCTCAGCATCAATGCTGAAAAGGATATTATAAATAAAGGCAGCGTGCTTGCAGCAGATAAGAACCTTGACTTGAATGCAGGCAGAAATGTTGATATAGTAACAGTAGCCAACGAAAAGCACGTAGGCGTAGTATGCCCAGGTTCCTCTGCGGAAATCCATAGCGTTGAGAACCAGCAGAGCGTGCTGAGCGGCGGAAATGTGAATATCAACGCAGGCAGTGATGTCGACATCCAAGGCGGACTCATTGCTGCAGATAAAGACACTGCTATCCAGGCAGGTGGCAATGTCAATATCAACGCTGTAAAGGACAGCTATAGTGAGGAAACACAGGTAGGCAGCCGTGGTGGCAGCAACTACTACCATGACAAGGTATTGGATGAAAAGGTAAAAGGAACCAATATAGCAGGCAAAGAGGATATATCTGTCTTGGCAGGTAGTGATATTAACATCAAGGGCAGCAGCCTTACCAGTGAGGAAGGCAAGGCCAGCCTTGCTGCAGGTGGCAACGTCAATATTACCAATGAGAATG
>JAIHZV010000220.1 GCA_022718015.1 Phascolarctobacterium sp.
GTTACGCAGATAGCTTTGGCTGTATTGGCGAATATCTACGCCGTCAAGCAGCACCCTGCCCTGCGTCGGCTCGTAGAAGCGCAGCAAAAGGCTTGCCAGCGTTGTCTTGCCGGCGCCGGTCGCACCAACGAAGGCCACCTTTTCGCCCGGCGCAATATCGAGAGAGAAATGCTTGAGCACCGGCTTATCGTCAAGATAGCCAAAGGTGACATCCTCAAAGGTAATGCGTCCCTTCACCTCGCCGCTGGCAATCGCATCAGGTGCATCGTCAATCTCTACCTCCTGCAGCATCATCTCATGGAAGCGGTGGAAGCCGGCCATACCACGCTGATACATTTCGGTAAACATCAACAGACGGAAAACAGGCTTCATGAAAATATTTACATAAAGGAAGAAGGCGACAAAATCACTAAGCGTCAACTCATTATTAGCAATCATCATGCCGCCGCATACTAATACGACCAGGTTCGTTACATTCGTAAAGAAGGTAATCGTGCCAGTGAAATACGAAAGCACCGTAAACGATTCTCTGCGCACCTGCATAAGCTCGTTGCTCTTGCGCATAAAGCGCTCCAGCTCCAGCTGCTCATTAGCGAAGGCCTTCACCAGACGGATACCGCTCAGCGCCTCCTCCGCCTGTGCCGAAACCTCACCTGATTTTGCACGGCTGCGGCGAAAGGCTCTCTTCATTTTTCTGTTGACATAAACAGAATGCCCAGCCTTGAAGATGAGCAGCACGCCGATAATTGAGCCAAGATAAGGATTCAAATACAGCATCATCACAATCGTACCCAGCATACTGATGCTGCATACCAAAAGGTCATTAGGGCCTTTAAACGTCAGCTCACTGACCTCCACGATGTCGCTCGTAATACGCGAAAGCAGCTGGCCTGTGCGTGCATTATCAAAAAAGCGGAAGGACATTTTCTCCAAATGCTCAAACAGGTCATGACGCATATCATTCTCAATGCCAGAGCTCATCATGCGTCCATAATAGTTGATAACAAAAAGCAAAATAAAGTTCAGAACATATAAGCCTAAAAGTATGCCTGCCCAATAAAGCAGCTCATCAATATTTTTTAGGGGAATCTCGACATTAAGCATTCGTCTAACGATATATGGAAAGACCAGCTCCATCAATGCTGAGAAGCATGAACCAAACATGACTAAAAGTAATATAAGCTTATAGGGCTTGTAATAATGGAAATATTTCTTCAACATTTACTTTTCTCCTCCTCCTTCATTTTTCCATATATGCAAACGGTATGCACCGATAATCTTGCCCTGCGGCGTCAGCGCCGGTGCCTCTACGCCTGCCACCAGCCTTCCGTCCGGCGAAATAGCGATGGCCTGACACGGTCCCTCGGTAGCAAAAAAGCTTTGCTTCTTGCCGCTCGCGAGGTCAAGCACCAGTGCTCCATGCGCCTTGTAATTATGCGTGCGCACATTGCGGCCTATGGCGCAGGCCACAAGCTTATCAGCGCTGAACGCCAGCTCCTCCATTGTCGCCTCAGCCTGATACTGATAGCGGAAGGTGCCGTCTATATTAAACATAAAAATACTGTTGCTGCTCGGATGCTCCACAGGAGTCGGCAGCTGCCAGTTCTCACGGTTAAAGGTGTTAATCGTTGTAAACAGCACGCCATAGGGCGTTACATAGCCATCGCGGCCGCTGGCGTTGAGCCACGCTCCATCCACCTGCGCAGGCTTCGACAAAAAGCGCGACCAGAGCATTTTGCCCTTCTCGTCAAACAAAAAGCCGCGTCCGTCGCTTGCCGATGCCGACAGATATTTGCCGTCGGCAGAAAAATTCGGACTGCCACGCATAACAGTGTTATCAAACGGCTCCACCGGCGGCAGAAAAACGGAATTCAACAGCTCGCCGGTATTTTTATCCATGAAGTACATCGTATCCCTGTACTTCATATCCTCATGATAATCATACGACGAGGTCGACAGCACCGCACGGCCATTGGCATCGCTGACATCGCACCAGTTAATCCAGCTGTCCATAACCTCATTCTTGGGGAACTGCCACAGCAGCTTGCCCTGCTTGCTGACGGCCACCATCCTGCCATTATAGCCGCGGCTGCCATCCTTGCGCACAAGGAAGCGGTACGCATTAGCGTAAACATTATCATTTTTATCAATCACAATATGCACAACGCTCGGATAAGAGCGTTGCGCAGCATCACTGCCGACGAAATCGGCACTCTTGTATTCCCAAGCAATATCGCCTGTATGCACATTTACGGCATACAGCCTGCCCTCGGGACTCACCTCGCCCACCAGCGCCAGCGCACCATCATGCGTCAGCTGCAGCGAAACGAGCTTGCCAATGCCCAGCGAACGCTTCCACCTCTGCTGTCCCTCATTGTCGAACAAAAACAGCTCGCCGCGCTCTGTGCCGACAATCCAGCCCTGCTCCTTTTCCGCATAATGCACCAC
>JAIHZV010000009.1 GCA_022718015.1 Phascolarctobacterium sp.
TCCGCATACTTCTGCTTCAAATCATCCGTGTGACTAGCACTAACGCTTGTCATTAAGCCAAAGCTCAACAGTAGTAAACCAATAACTTTCTTAACCTTCATTTCCAACACCTCATCAAGATACTAATAACTGCATCGTATTATTCGTGATGCCTTCATTGAACAAGCCTAAATCGCTCTTCTCTTTCAGCATACGCAAAATAATATGCGGCTTTTGGTTACTTTCAACATCAATAACAGCTTTACCGTTCTGATATTCTCGCAATTGCACGCTCTGTACACTATTAAGCTTTTTCAAATCATTAACTAATTCTTCCAGTTTTTCATAATCATCAACAGTCGCAATAATCTGCAAGCCATCAAAAGCCTTTGTAGCCTTCTTGCGCAAAACTTTTTCCACTTCTTTGGCAACATTAGCAGAAGCAGCTTTCAAAGCTTTATTTCCAGCCGTTTTTTCTGAAATATCTATTCCTTGTCCCTGTACAGAAAAAGTCCCTTGAATATTGCCTGTCGCAAGCATAATTACTTTACCCGTAACATCAGCACTTCCACGTACAAGCTGCGTATCAAGTGTTGTTCCACCTTGCTGCATCAAGTTAATCTTCACCGCATCTACGCTGCTCTGCGCGATTACCAGCACATCTACACCATAACTACTGGTATCACCGAGTAAATTTGTATCACCATTATATAAACTGTTGAGAAGCGAAGAGTTCCTTAGCTTAGCAACGATATTTGTGTCTACCACATGAGAAAAACCCATACTCAATAATTTAGCATTGATGGACTCCTCAGTAATATCGTCATAACCTTTCTGGCTAGAAGAATATTCGTCGCCGCTGCTTTCTTTGAACACCACAACCCCAATCCTCGGATCTCCCAGCGCACGAATCATCTCCACCCTATTCATTAGCTCTGAGTTCGGATTGGTATTGACATTCACATTTGCACGCACGCGATATGCGCCCGCACGTCTGCCCTCGTCCAAAATTTTTACATCCGTAACGAAACCAACAGCCTTCGCATAAATTTCGTCCTGCACCACGCTTGCCTGACTCACCAGCGTATCTGAACTGATATATGTGCCGACCACCTGCTCCACCGCACTGCGTTTAGCATCGCGTAACGCGCTGTCTGCGTCTTCGCCCACACCTGTAACCTCAATCCACTGCGCTGCAGCCACATTGCAAGCGGTTAAGAGTGAACCGATTAATAACATCTGCCATTTTTTCACACTCTCCACGTCCCTTCTGTCTATTCTGCGCAAGCGTTGTACCCCCCCCACTAAACAAAGAGTTTTTACAAGAGTACTTGTCCATAATCAACAATAATGCTACACAACCTGATCTTGCTTTTCTTACCTATTTATATTTCTATTTTTCCCTTATACACCTAATTTTAACCTATTTGCTACACTATCAACATATGTGACAAATTTTGTGACAAACTTTTTAGCTTTTCTACTCTTTATTATTATCAAATTTTCCTTTATAATAGACACAGAGCTGTAATATATCGTTCCTAGGAAGGGGTTCAAGTATGACAATTTTTGCAGATACTCTCCGAAAATACTTAGAGAGCAAAAACACAACGATTTACAATATCGCTAAAACCAGCGGTGTCGACCGCACCTTGATACAACATATGAAAACCGGTAAACGTCTTCCTGCTAATGTAAGCGTTATTCATGCCATTGCCAAAGCGCTGATGCTTAACCTCAGTGAAACAGAAGAGCTTATCCGTGCTTACGACATCACGCATATGGGTGAAGATAATTATTTTCGACGTGAACACGTCAGCAAAATAATTTCTAGCTTTTATGATATGAACACCGCCAGCAAACTCGTTCTGCCCAAAGTCTCTCAAGACACTCTGGAAATGAAGGAAGCGCTGAAAGAAATCGTAGGACATTCCAATATTAACCGTATTGTTAAGGCGATTATTGAAACGGAAGCAAATAAAAAAGGCGGCCATGTGAAAATCATGGTTCAGCCTGAGTATACCTATCTTTATGATTGTCTTACTTCTATTGACTTCAATAGCAATAATACCAATGTTGAGGCAATCATTGTCTTTGATAAAAACGAAGGCCATAAAAGCACCATTTATAACCTGAATATCTTGGAAAAACTTGTACCGATTCTGTTTCAGTGCGACGTTTTCCATCCCTATTATATTTACGAAAATGTCGATTCGCTGTTCAATAAAAACAGCTTTCTTCCATACAAAATCATTACAAGTGATTTTGTTATCGCTATTTCCTATGATCAGAGCAAGGCTGTGCTGTACAAAGATGCGTCAATGATTAGTCTGCTCAACGAAACGTTCCAAAAGCAGCTTAACATTGCCACACCTATCTGCCACACCTTCCACCCCACTCCCGCAGAATATCTGGCCTCAACATTTGCACCGAATGAAGACCTTGATGCAGATACCATTTATGAGCTTTTCTACCAGCCCTGCTTCCCTAGTTTTTGTCCTGATGATATCCTTCTAGATAGGTTAAATACAGATATTATTCCACCGGAAATGCAAAATGTGATTGTAGATTATTTTGCCAAAATCCGTGCGCAATACCAAAATAAACACATCTCTTTCACCTTAGAAGGACTTAACTACTTTATGGAAACAGGCCGCGTGACAGAAATTCCTGACTTTATGTATTCCTACCTCACGCCACCGCAGCGCCTGACCATGCTTAAGGCTATCGTTGCCAGCGTCGACGACGGCAGCTTTACGCCACACATCATCAGAAGTGAAAGACTAACTGTTCCTTCACCCATCTGCATCTGTGCTCCAAACGAGCATAAAGTAATCATCTATTATTTCAGTCCCGATAAAGGACAATATATCTTTAGTCTGCAAGAGCTGAGTCTGGTACAGGCCTTCTATGACTTCATTACTTATCTGCATGAAAGTCCGCTTGTCTACAGCCTTGACGAAAGCAAAGCTATGCTGCATAACGTATTAGAAAAATATCAGCAGCTTTCTAACTTCCAAAGCTAAGCAGCTTTCTGACAAATTACTGCTTAACTAATAAAGCACAAAAAGAGACTGCCCCACCAGTTCGATTCAACATAAGGGAACGAACTGCTGAGGCAGTCTTTTTAATTTGTCATTATTTCTGCCTGTTTCCCGGAGAAGGCTATGCCATATTTATAAATCAGCTTAACCCCCTGCTTAACAAGCTCTGCATCATATTTATTAGTATTAATCTGCGCTAATGCCCTAGAAGCTAACGCCTTTAGCGCAGCGGGCGAGCTTTTATCTGTCGATTTCACCTCTATCACGATTCCCGGCAATCCTGCTTGCTTAGGTACAAGCATAATATCATATCTCCCTAATCCGCTTTCCCGATTAGAGTAAATGTAATAATCATGAGCAAAAATAGCCGTCATTCCTAAAAGTAGACCATGATAATAATTTTCATTCAGTGTATCATAAAAGCTTATGGTTTCCAGAAGGAACTTATTCAAGCTCTGCTTTAGCAGAACATCGTCCTTATGCAAAAGTGCTTCGCTAAGTACATTAGTCGTATTAATAGACACGCCATCAGCAAGCTGTGACAAAATTTCATTATAATAAACATTTTCTATTTCTTTATTAGGTATACAAAGCTCACACAAGATATTTCCACGCATGGTAAAATTTGTCCTGCTGGATTTTAAATAGCCCGTCATCAACAAAAAGCCAAAAATATTCGCAGACCTATCCTTCAGTTCAGGATAAATAACATTAGTAGAAACAATTGAGCTGATAGCTTTGCCATTAATTATATCCTTCAGCTTTTGATATGTTTCTCCATCCAGGTTGCGAAGAATTGTATTAATCGTCGAATTACTAGAAGTCTGCACCCAATAAGGGATAGCCTTACAGCCGTTTTTCAAATAGCTTAATACAGACCAGGGATTATATATCTCCACTTCGCCAAAGCGATAGCCATCATACCACTCCTTGATTTCTGCTAATTTATCATCAAGGGCATAGTAGTGCACCAACTGCTTGACTTCCATATCTGTAAAGCCAAAGTAATCACTAAATTTATCATCCAACACTGAGTAAACGTAAATATTATTGAGTCCGCTAAAAATACTCTCTTTAGCTACGCGTAAAATACCCGTCAAAAAGCCGAAAGCTAAATTATCATTATCTTTAAGAGCAGAGGAGAACAAGTCACGGATAAACTGAATAGCTTCATTATAGAAACCATTAATATAGCCTGCCTGTATGGGAGTATCATATTCATCAATAATCAATATTACTGACTGTCCATAATGTTCTCGCAGCATTCTGGATAGACGCAAGATACTAATCGAATACTCTGCTTCTGTTGCCTGTCCGGCAATTATTTTTTTATAAAATTCGGGATTAGAAATTTTAGGACTGTCATTCAGTTCAGAGTGACGAAAAAATTCGTCCCTTATCGTCTCAATTAGACGTGCATAGAGATCGGGCCAGGTAAACTTATTAGCATCTTTGAGACTAAGATATATAACAGGATACTTTCCCTGATGCTTAGTATAAGCTTCTCCCTGCTGCCAAATTTTTTTATCTGTAAAATATCTGCTCGTATCTTCTTCCTGCTTTTCAAAAAAAGTACGCAGCATATCCATATTTAAGGTCTTGCCAAAGCGTCTCGGACGAGTGAAGAGAGAAATTTCCGTTCCTTCATCCAGGATATCTTTTATCATTAAAGTTTTGTCAACATAATAATAATTATCACAGATTTTTTTATAATTAGTCGTTCCAATAGGCAATAGCAAACGTCCTGTATTTCTCATTTTTCTCCACTCCTTCCTCTGTATCTCCTATTATAGCATTTTTTATTTGCCATTGGTAGAAGAACAAATGAAAATACTCCTGAATGAAGCAGCCATAGTAAGCTGCCCATCCAGGAGTATCAATTCAATTTTAATATTAGTCCTCTACATGCACAACATTTGCAGCCTGCTCGCCGCGGTCGCCGGTGATAACATCGAACTCCACAGTCCAGCCCTCCTGCAATGTTTTGAAGCCTTCGCTTTTAATACCGGAGAAATGCACGAACAAATCCTTCGCGCCCTCTCTTTGAATAAAGCCATAGCCCTTTTCTGCATTAAACCATTTTACTTTGCCTTGCATTTACATATCCTCCCAGCTTCATCATTCTTCCCCTCATTTTGCTCTGCCAGCCACGCCGTCGCCAGCGCCAACTTCGCAGAACGAGCCAGACGCTTGATAGCACATTCACGCCGCAGTGCGCTTTCCTTATCCGCAAGCTCCTCAGTATAAACAAGCTCCAGCGGTCCACGTCCGCGCGTGTACTTCGCCCCCTTGCCTGCACAATGCATAGCAAAGCGATGCGCCACATCATTCGTCCAGCCTGTATATAAGCTGCCGTCCTTGCAGCGCAGCATATATACAAAGGCAGCCATTTATTTTACTACCTCAACCTTTTCCATGGTCACAGCTTCACGCGGACGGTCACGGAAATCAGTCGGCACAACGCCAATCAGACGTACAACGTCCATGCCCTCAACAACCTTGCCGAAGATAGCATGGTGACCATTGAGCCACGGAGTCGGAGCCAAAGTAATGAAGAACTGGCTGCCGCCGGTGTTCGGGCCTGCATTGGCCATGGACAGAATGCCTTCATCGTCATGCTTTAGGCCTTCGCCAAACTCGTCTTTAATTTTGTAGCCAGGACCGCCCATGCCGGTGCCGGTCGGGTCGCCGCCCTGAATCATGAAGCCGTCGATAACGCGGTGGAAAATAATGCCGTCATAGAAGCCCTTTTCTACCAGCTCGATGAAGTTTTTCGTAGTCAGCGGTGCTTTGTCCTCGAACATTTCAGCAACAAAAACACCCTTGTTAGTCGTAAATTTAATTTTTCTGTTTTCAGCCATGAGATTTGCCTCCATTTATTATATTCTTTAGAACAGACTAGAAGGTACCAGATGCGAAGAATGGCGACGACGGCGTACAAAGCGTACTCCTAGGAGCCATGATGAAGCAGATGGTGCCTTATAGGCTGTTCTCTTAATAAACTTCGTGATTAACCAGCGCTACCACCAGCATAATGCCACAGCCGGCTGCAGCAGCTACGGCCGGCATCAGCGACGGAATAATAGCGTTGCCATGCATAAAGGTCAGCGTGAACAGCATCATGAGGAAATAGCCCTGCATGGTCTGCAGACGCTTCGGCAGCAGACGCTTGCCGTTCTTGTCGCCCTTCGCCTTCACAAAATCAGCACAGCGGATTTCCGGCAGGAAAATAATGAACGCCACAGCCATGATAATAATGTTGCTCATCGACAAAACATTTTCTATCGTGCCATACTTAGCAAAAATCAGGCAGGCCAGAGAAATACCTGCGAGATAAAGGCTGCGGAAATAGCCAGCCTGAATCTGGCTTTCGAGGATATAGGCCGCACCGGTCAGGAGCGGGAATACCCAATAGCCGCCGAGACCGAGCCAGGCAGCACTGCCAATCATCAGCACGTTGTCAATAATACGATGTCTGTCACCGGAGCTGCGGTTCAGCATACGCAGGATAAAGAGCAGCCACAGCATCACCAGAATATTGCCCTCGCCCATAAAGAAGTACGCCACCAGCGTCAGGCCGCCGCCGATGAAGCCGCCAAGATAGCGATCGGGGTCCAGCTCCGCTGCCAGCATGTAGCTGAACAAAAAGCCCAGCGCATAACCAAGCGCACTGACTACAGCATCAGTGCTGTCCATGCCTGTAGAGCATTTCCACAGCGTCACGGCTACGGAAATAAAAATAGCGCACATCATCGCCAGCTTGTTGCCCTTTTGGTCAAAATCAATCGGTCGGCCCAGTCCAAGATATTGGCTAAGACCTGTGGGGTCATAACCGGCGACAGGCTGGTCGCCAGCGTATTTATTCATTTTCTTCGACATATCATCACACCTCGTATAAAAAGTTTTTAACCTCTTTATTATAACATAAGATGAGATTAAAAGCACAAAAATATTGAGAGCGACATGATTGCGCTCCCAATATTTATTAAACTATAAACTTCCCTGCCTTCAGCAGATGATGCTTTATCGCACGCCTATGCTTAAAATTTTTCTGCCAGCTCCGCCAAAGTCAAAGCAAACGCCGTAGTACGCGGCACAGCAGTGTTCAAATCAACAGACTCATGGTCAGTATGCTCGTCGTAGTTCTCTACACCCAGCGCATCCAGCGTCGGCACAAACTTCGCCGTGCGGTTGCCGTCCGTCAGGCCGCCTGCTACCCATTCGTTAACCTCGCCGCCAAACTCTTCCTTCACGATGCGTTTATAAACGTCGACCATCTTCTGCGCCTGCGCAGTTTTCTGCATCGGACCGGTAACAATGCCGCCGGTGATTTTCACCGTCGTTCCCGGAATAAAGATTTTCTGCTCCAGCGCCTTCACCTCAGCATCAAGACGCTGCTGCTCTTCGATAGTAAAGCAGCGGATGTTGACCTCGCAGAAGGCATCGCCGGGGATAACACTGATTTTGTCGTTCGTGGAGCCGATAACGCCGACGTTAATCGTATTCTGCGGAATGAACTGGCCTGCATCGACAATGCCGCGCTTCTTCAGGGCTGCAGCGGTGAAGTCAGCCGGGTTGCCGGGCATGGGGCTGGCCAGCTTATGCAGCTCGGTAATGGTATAGGCAAGCTGATGAATCGCATTGGCACAGGCCTGCGAAGCGTTGCCATGATGACCGCCGATACCGGTAACCTCAACGCGGTATTTGGCGTTACCCTTACGCTGAGTTACAATGCCCCAGTTCGGACGCGCAACGTCCATAATAATCGCGAAATCGGACTGCTGCGACAGCTCTGCCACAATGTCCTCGGCAGTTTTAGAGCCGCCCTCCTCTTCGCCATTGGTATAATAGATAATCTCCTTGAAATTCTTGAAGCCTGCTTCCTTCAGCGCCTGCAGGCCGTGAATAACCTCAACTACGGTAGCCTTGTCATCACCAACGCCAGGGCCCCAGGCAAAGTTGTTTTCATCTACACGGAAGGGACGGCGTGCAGCCTCGCCCTTTTTGAAAACAGTATCAACGTGAGCCACGAGCAAAATCGTATATTTGCCCTCGCCCTTAAGACGGGAAATCAGGTGACAGGCTCTGTCATTATATCTGAATTCTGTCGTCGCGCCGATAGCCTGCATCTTCTCTGCAACAAATTTATTGGCGGCCTCTGTGCCCTCTTTATCACCATTGCCTGAATCAATGTTGGTCAATGTCTCTAAATCCTTCACATAATCCTCATAGTGGTCTGCAATGTACTTTTTTACGAAGTTTTTCATTGTATTCCTCCTTCCAACGTGCCTTATAACACATATGGCTAATGCTGTATTATTCGTTGAGCATGGCCGTTTTTCCTGCTTTTGTAGATAAAAAAAGAGCTGCCGCGTAAGCGACAGCTCTCGGTAGGTCATTAACTTATACTCATCTAAATGATATTCTTACAACTGATGAGATAAAATCCAACGTACTAAATCATCTAGCTCACATTCACTAGCAGCAACTGCCAAAACTATATCTATCAATTCTTGCTGAGTATATTCTAAATTAATTTTATTCAAAAACAAAAATATCAGCAAAACATGCGCACCGATACGCTTATTTCCATCAATAAACGCATGATTTTTTATCAAACCATAAGCTAATCGTGCTGCTTTCTGTTGCACTGTCGGATATACATCCACCCCGGCAAATCCCTGAAATGGCGCTTGTAGGGCTGAATCTAATAAAGCATAATCCCTTACACCATCAGTTCCTCCAGTAGCTGCAATAAGCTGAGAATGCAAATTTAAAACTTGCTCTCTAGATAAAACCTTCATTTTGCTAATACCTTATAGGCTTCCATATTTTTGGTAAGTAAACGTTGAGACAGCTCCATTACATCTTCATCAGCAGCAATTTCTTCTTTTTCTGCAATGCTATACTCTATAATCAAATAACGCGGAGCATTATTCTTTAAAACAAGCACAGAACCATTTTCATCAACCATACGCGCCACTCTAGAAAAATTTTGATTAGCCTCTGTAATAGAAACCATATTATTAGTGTTAATGTTCATATCAAAACCTCCTATCTCAATCCTCATATACATTATATCTAAATTCTAGGATAAATTCAACCTATTCAACGATTGACTAAGAGTAAAAAACAAGTCCCCGAATTCCTTCGAGGACTTGTTCTCTAATTCATTACATTATTTCGGATAGTTGCTGTTGGAGTTTTCTTTCAGCAGAACGTCATGTGCGCCGCCTTCAACCAGGCTGGTTGCGGAAACAAGCGTCAGCTTAGCCTTCTCCTGCAGCTCGCGGATGTTCAGAGCACCGCAGTTGCACATGGTAGAACGAACCTTTGCCAAAGTCAGGTTTACGTTGTCCTTCAGGCTGCCTGCATACGGAACGTAGGAGTCAACGCCTTCTTCGAAGGACAGCTTAGCTGCGCCGCCCATGTCATAGCGCTGCCAGTTGCGGGCACGGCTGGAGCCTTCGCCCCAGTATTCCTTCATGTAGGTGCCGTTGATGTTAACCTTGTTGGTCGGGCTTTCGTCGAAGCGAGCGAAGTAACGGCCCAGCATCATGAAGTCTGCGCCCATAGCCAGAGCCAGAGTCATGTGGTAGTCGTAAACGATACCGCCGTCGGAGCATACCGGAATGTATACGCCGGTTTCTTCGAAGTATTCGTCACGAGCCTTGCAAACCTCGATCAGAGCGGTTGCCTGACCACGGCCAATGCCCTTCTGCTCACGAGTGATGCAGATGGAGCCGCCGCCGATACCAACTTTAATAAAGTCAGCACCTGCATCAGCCAGGAAACGGAAGCCTTCAGCGTCAACAACGTTGCCAGCGCCAACCTTTACGCTGTCGCCGTAGTGCTCACGAATCCAGTCCAGAGTGATTTTCTGCCATGCGCTGTAGCCCTCGGAGGAGTCGATGCACAGTACGTCAACACCAGCATCAATGAGTGCCGGAACACGTTCAGCATAGTCGCGGGTGTTGATACCAGCACCAACGATATGACGTTTTTTGCTATCCAGCAGCTCCAACGGATATTCCTTATGAGTTGCATAGTCTTTACGGAAAACCATGTACAGCAGACGGCCTTCGTCGTCAACGATAGGCAGAGTGTTAAGCTTTTCTTGCCAGATAATATCATTAGCCTGCTGCAGGGTGGTGTCCTTGCCAGCTACAACCATTTTTTCAATCGGAGTCATGAAGTCGCGAACCAGAGTGTTCGGATCCATGCGGCTCGGACGGTAGTCACGGCTGGTTACGATACCTTCCAGCTTGCCGTTAACGGTGCCGTCGCTGGTAACAGCAACAGTGGAGTGACCAGTGCGTTCCTTCAGTGCCAGGATATCAGCTAAGGTGCTGTCCGGACGGATGTTGGAATCGCTGCTTACAAAACCTGCACGATAGCCTTTAACGCGAGCAACCATAGCAGCCTCGTCTTCTACAGATTGAGAACCGTAGATGAAAGAAACGCCGCCTTCTTTAGAAAGGGCAACTGCCAGCTTTTCACCGGAAACAGCCTGCATGATTGCAGAAACCATCGGGATGTTCATGGTGATAGCAGATTCCTCACCTTTTTTGTATTTAACCAGCGGAGTGCGCAGGTCTACATTCGCAGGAATGCAGTGTTCAGAAGAATAACCGGGAACTAAAAGATACTCACTAAATGTATGAGCGGGTTCGTCATAATAAAAAGCCATTTCTTTCATCATCCTTTTCTAATAAATTTTTCGACCGTTGAGACGGTAACAAGTAATTTTATCTATTTTACCTCTTTAGAGCGCGCCATGCAATATCTTTTCTAAAGAAATTTTTCTCAAAGTGGATTTTTTCTACAGCGGCATAAGCGCGGTCGCGTGCAGCCTTGATATTGCTGTCAACAGCAGTCACGCCTAAAACGCGGCCACCGTTCGTGAGGATTGTTTCACCCTCAGCCTTCGTGCCGGCATGGAAGACAACAACGTCCTTATCCTCCTCTGCAGCAGCCAGACCAGTGATTTCCTTGCCCTTTTCATAGCTTTCCGGATAGCCGCCGGAAGCCATAACAACGCAGACAGCAGCCTTGTCATACCAGCCGAAGCTTACGCTGTCTAAGGTGCCAGTTGCGCACGCCAGCATAATCTCTGCCAAATCGCCGTCTAAAAGCGGCAGCACAACCTGCGTCTCGGGGTCACCAAAGCGGCAGTTGAATTCTACAACCTTCACGCTGTCGCCCTTAATCATCAGGCCGGCATAGAGGCAGCCCTGATACGGCATGCCCTCTGCTGCCATAGCAGCGATAACAGGCTTCAGTACCTCCTCTGTTGCCTTACGACGCAGAACGTCGGTCATAACGGGAGCAGGAGCGTATGTGCCCATGCCGCCGGTATTGGGGCCCTCGTCGCCGTCAAAAACGCGCTTGTGGTCCTGAGAAGCAATCATCGGCACGATGGTTTTGCCATCAGTGAAGGCCAGCAGAGAGGCTTCCTCGCCGTCCATGAACTCCTCGAGCACCAGACGCGCACCGGCATTACCAAATTTATGGTCAGCCATCATTTCATCGACAGCAGCCAGCGCCTCTTCCTTCGTCATAGCAACGACAACGCCCTTACCTGCAGCAAGACCGTCGGCCTTAACAACAATCGGTGCGCCCTTTTCCTCAATGTAAGCCTTAGCAGTTTCGATATCCTCGCAGATTTTGAAGAAGGCTGTGGGGATATTATATTTTGCCATAATCTCTTTAGAGAAAGCCTTGGAGCCCTCCAGCTGCGCAGCAGCCTTAGACGGACCAAAGACAGGCAGGCCACGGCGCTTGCATACATCAGCAAGACCGGCAACCAGCGGAGCCTCAGGGCCGACAACTACCAAGTCAATGCTTTTTTCCTCAGCATAATCAGCAACGCCGTCCAGATTCTCTGTATCGAGAGCAATGCATTCAACCTTCGGCAGCAGAGCCATACCGGGATTGCCAGGAGCAGCATACAGCTTTTCTACCTTACCGCTCTGCACAAGCTTCCATGCCAGAGCATGCTCACGGCCACCGCCGCCAATCAATAAAATATTCATGGTTTATTTCTCCAGTTGTTTTTTCAGATATTCGCTAATCATAGCATCATATTCAGCAGTATGGGTGAAGGCCTCCAGTGCCAGCTCCTTACGGGTGCGTGCATCAATGTCGCCATCCTTCGCCAGCATTTCCATCAGGCCTGCATAACGGCTCGGATAGGTAACGATAACAACGTCCTTGAAGTTTTTCGCACTAGCACGAACCATAGCCGGACCACCGATATCAATATTTTCAATAGCCTCAGCCTCGGTTACGCCCGGCTTAGCCACGGTTTCACGGAACGGATAGAGGTTGACAACAACCAGGTCAATCGGAGTAATGTCATGCTCCTTCAAAGCCTTCATGTGCTCAGGATTGCTGCGTACAGCAAGAATAGCACCATGAATCTTCGGGTTCAGAGTTTTTACGCGGCCATCCATGATTTCCGGAAAGCCGGTTACATCGCTGACATAGGTTACAGGAATGCCTGCTTCCTTAATAGCCTTCATCGTGCCGCCGGTGGAAATAATTTCTACGCCGTTGTCACTCAAAAATTTTGCCAGCTCTACAATGCCGGTTTTATCGCTAACGCTGAGTAATGCTCTTTTAATCTTCACGTCAATATACCTCTTTATGCTAAAACTTTTACCTTACGACCGTCAATCTGCAGCTTGCCCTCTGCCCACAGCTTCAAAGCCTCCGGCATAGCAATATGCTCCTGCACCAAAATGCGGTCAGCAAGTGTATCCTCTGTATCATCATCCATCACCGGCACAACCTTCTGCAGGATAATCGGACCGCTGTCCGTGCCTGCATCAACAAAATGCACCGTGCAGCCGCTGAACTTCACGCCGTAATCAACAGCCTGCTTCTGGCCGTGCAGACCAGGGAAGCTCGGCAGCAGCGCCGGATGAATATTAATAATCTTATGCTGCCATTTATTAACGAAATCAGCGCTCAGGATACGCATGAAGCCTGCGAGAACAACAAGCTCGCAGCCATCTGCCTCCAAAGCAGCGTTGATTTTTGCTTCAAACTCTTCTTTAGAAGCGCATGCCTTACGCTCCACAGCAACAGTTTTAATATCAGCCTTCTGCGCACGCTCTAAAGCAAAGGCATCAGGCTTATCGCTGATAACTACAGCGATTTCCAGCGGCAGATAACCGTCAGCAATGCGATTCATAATCGCCTGCAGGTTGCTGCCCCTGCCGCTTACGAGAACGCCTACCTTATGCACCGAACACGCCGCCTTTCATAATCGTTTCCTTGTGACCGGGAACAACCTTGCCCAGCTCGTAGAAGTTTTCGCCAGCCTCAGTCAGATGTGCGCGTACAGCGTCAGCCTCAGACGGGTCTACAACGAGCACCATGCCTACGCCCATGTTAAAGGTGCGGTACATTTCTGCCCAAGGCACATTGCCCCACTCCTGCAGCTTTTTGAAGACAACAGGGATTTCCCAAGCCTCAGCGTTAACCTCTGCATCGCAGTCAGCAGGCAGGATACGCGGAATATTGTCATAGAAGCCGCCGCCGG
>JAIHZV010000221.1 GCA_022718015.1 Phascolarctobacterium sp.
GTCGCTCCCGCAAGGGAGCGTGGATTGAAATTACGCCCGGGCCTTTCTGTGGCCACGGCTCAGGTCGCTCCCGCAAGGGAGCGTGGATTGAAATCAAATCAGCCAGTACGAACGAAACGGAAGGCAATGTCGCTCCCGCAAGGGAGCGTGGATTACTACAAATAAATTAAGAATGGAAGTGGTACACATGGAATACAATGAAGAAGATTTTTTACAGCTTTCTGGTATTCAGCATTTTTGTTTTTGCCGCAGGCAATGGGCATTGATTCACATAGAACAGCAATGGCAAGAGAATCTCAAAACTGTAGAAGGTAACATTGTGCATGAGCGATGTCATGATGATGGTTTAGTTGAGAAGCGTGGTGAGTTGTTGGTTACTAGAGGTTTGCGTGTTTTTTCACGAGAGCTTGGTGTTAGTGGTCAATGTGACGTTGTGGAATTTAAGGCTAATGCTGATGGCTGTAGGTTACGCGGTTACGAGGGGACATGGTTGCCGTATCCTATTGAGTACAAGCGTGGCAAGAGCAAACTGATTGATGCTGATCGTTTGCAGCTTTGTGGACAGGCGATGTGCTTGGAGGAGATGCTGAAGGTATCAATAAAACAGGGGGCTTTGTTTTATGATGAAACGCATAGGCGTGAACGTGTAGAGTTTGATGCTGAGCTACGCAAAAAAGTTCGCAGTATGTTGGCTGAAATGCATATGTATTATGCTAAGGCATATACGCCAAGGACAAAACCAAAATCAGGCTGTAATGCTTGTTCACTTAAGGAAATTTGTTTGCCTGTGCTGTGTAAGAAAAATGATGTTGCTGGTTATTATGAAAGCTTTTTAGGTGAGGAGTAATCATGAGACACTTACTTAATACTTTATATATTACAAACGAAAAAAGTTATTTGTCTTTGGATAATGAAAATGTTATTATTAACATTGAGGGAAATGCTGTGAAGAAGCTTCCTCTGAGAATGTTTGAGCAGATTTTATACTTTGGTTATATGGGCGCAAGTCCTGCTTTATTAGGAGCATGTGCGAAGCATGGCATTTCGTTTTGCTTTTATAAGCCGAGTGGTCGCTTTTTGACAAGGGTTACTGCGAATAATAATAGCAATGTGCTGCTGCGCAAGGAGCAGTACAGGGTTTCTGATGATGAGCATAGAAGCTGTCTTTTAGCCAGAAATTTTATTGCAGCGAAGATTTACAATTCACGCAGTGTTTTGGCGAGAGCGAGACGCGATCATCCGTTGGTTGTGGATGTGGAGAGTATTGCAGCCGCAGAGCACGAGATGATGCGTTTAGCAAGGTTGTCTAGAAGGTGTACTGATTTAGCTGTATTGCGTGGCTTGGAGGGCGATGCGGCAAGCTTATACTTTGCGCAGTTTAATGAGTTGATTTTGCAAAGAAAAGATTTTTTTGAGTTTCAGAGCAGAGTTAAAAGACCGCCTACAGATGCTGTGAATGCATTGCTTTCATTTGCGTATGCTATTCTTGCAAATGATTGTGCTGCAGCACTTGAAGGTGTAGGTCTTGATGCTTATGTTGGTTTTTTACATCGTGATAGACCAGGTAGAATGTCGTTAGCCTTAGACTTAATGGAAGAGTTTCGCAGCGTCATTGCGGATAGGTGTGTGTTGACCTTAATTAATAATAGAATGCTGAGCAAGAAGGATTTTGTGCTTCAGGAAGATGGCGCTGTTTTGCTGAACGATACAGGTAGAAAAATCTTTTTGGAAGCTTGGCAAAAACGTAAGCAGGACGTAATTATGCATCCGTTTTTAAATGAGAAGCTGCCTATAGGCTTGTTGCCTTTTGTTCAAGCTCAGCTTTTGGCAAGATGCTTGCGTAAGGATTTGGATGAATATCCTGGCTATTTATGGAAATGAGGCGAGAAAATGCTTGTTTTGATAACATATGATGTAAATACACAGGATGCCGCAGGCAGAAGAAGACTGAATAAGATCGCTAAGCTTTGCGTAAAGCATGGACAGCGTGTTCAGAATTCAGTGTTTGAATGTTTACTGGAAAACTATGACTATAAAATGCTACAGCATGAATTGCTGAAAATAGCTGATTTGGATAAAGATAGTTTACGTTTTTATAAGCTTGGCGATAAATACGCTACGAAGATAGAGCATTTTGGCGCGAAAGCGACTTATGATCCCCAAGACGTTATGTTGTTTTAAATAATTCTATTTCGAGGTACCCATGATCTACATCCTAAAATTCATCGCCGCCTGGCTGCTCCCCCCAGGCCTCTTCATCCTCCTGGCGGCTCTGCTGACCTGCCTGCTCTTCCGGCGCAGGGCAGGCCGCGTCCGCTATCTGGCGCTCGCGCTGACGCTGCTTGTCTACCTGTGCTCCACTACGCTCGGAGCGCGTCTTTTGGCCCTGCCGCTGGAGCACGCCTATCCGCAGCAGCAGCCCTCGCAGGCGCAGCTCATCGTGGTGC
>JAIHZV010000222.1 GCA_022718015.1 Phascolarctobacterium sp.
CTCTTCAGGTACGCCATATTTTACAAATACGTCCACCATAAAATCGTGTACTAACTCCCAGCTAACATAGGGTCTTGTTTCTTCCATGCTAGTTTTCCTCCTTGAATAACGAATCTTTGCAGTAATTTGTTAAATTTTGGCCTTTACGCTTGGGATAGTATAGCATACGTCCTTAAAAACGTACAGTATATATCCGCAGTCGTGTATACAGTATAACATATAATTATCAAAACGGCCATAGCTTTATTTAAATTTTCTGCCAAGCATGTAGCTGCTTACTTAGCTTTGGTTTGCTCTGCTCCGTCAAGCTTGAAGCTTGTCGCAGTCTTTGCTTCTAGCTCCGTAGAGCTGCCGTCAGCGTTGAACCAGAGCGTTTTCTTATTTGGTGAGCCGCTAGTTACAAGGCCGTTTTCATCAAAGCTAATACTCGTGCCGCTTTTGAACTCCACAAAGCCGGCGCTTTCATCCTGCAGGTTATGCTGCCAGCCGACAGGACGCAGCTTCGTCGCCTCCGCCAGCGTACCGCTGACAAGTCTGCCCTCCTTTGAGAAGGTTAGCACAGTGTCATTCTTAAAGCGCACAAAGCCATAGCCGTTATCACTGAGCTGCAGCACCACGTCGTTATCAATCGTGCCGCTAAGCACAGTGCCATCCTCAGCAAAGGTAATCGGCCTGTTGCCCATGTAGCGCACGTGTCCGTCTGCCGGAATGACAAGTCCCGGTCTGAACGGGTGATAGAAGAAGCGCGGCGGGTAGAAGGCGGCGCTGCTCTCTACATAATAGTAGTTGCTCGCCAAGCTCTTCCAGCCGGTTGGACGCAGATAGGTGGCGCTGGCGAGCACGCCCTCAATAACCTGCTCGCTATCATTGAGCGTCACGTCGGTGTTCTTCTTAAACTTGATGTCGTCTGCGACAGTCCAGCCCTGCGGCACCAGCTTGGTGTCCTTGTCTAAGGTCAGCGTTTTATTAGCAAGCGCTGTGTTAGTGCCCACGAGCATCAGGGCAGCTAAAAGCAAAGCAGTAAATTTACGCATGATAATCACCTCGTTTATTCTTACTAAGCTTATTATAGCATAGCTTACTAAGAGAAAATATTAAACTATTGTGAATTAAGGGTGACAACAAAAATGGCTGAAGCAGTCTGCCCCAGCCATAAAACCCTATAAGCAAAGCCTTCAATTCCTTTCTGTTGAAGCTTTTTTATAAATAGCATCTTTTATTTCATTTCGTAATGGTACTGACGTGATAGTTAATTGCGGGAAATCATTAATCCATCTTAAACTTATGATAGCTTTATCGCCTTCCCAGTAAAGTCTCGTATACGAATCATTGGCTTCTAATTGTTCCGGATAGGTGCTTGTAGGTGGGCCATATAATTCTGTAAAATTTCTTTGCAGTTCATGGAAATAAAACATGTTTAATTTTTTATCATCCTCAGTACGAGCAACAGCCTGCCCTAAACATACGGTTATACGATATAACTTATCTTTATAAAAATCAAAATACAATACCTTAAAGGGCACTCCGTGTAAGCTTTGGATTTGTTCATCTAAATCAAAATAATACTCATCTAAGCGTACACTATACTCATTACTTAAACGTAAATCCAAGTCGTATGTGTCTAATTCTTTTTCGTCTCCTGCGTAATATTTATCACACAGAAGCTGCGATGATTTAACTTCCTCAAACGACGAATTTAATTTAAGTCCTTGAAAACCATCCGGTTCATTTTGAAAAGCAAAAACTGGTGAACAGGTAAACAGTAAGGTTAAGACCATTGCTAAAAAACGCATAACTTACAACCTCCTTTGCGAAATGCTCTCTAATTACTCTTCTATGTCTATATTATACACTGACTGCAATTAAAAAATCAATACTGATAAAAATGTACCAAACACAAAAACTCCTGCTGCAGATTAAATTACTCAATCCACAACAGGAGTTTTAAATGAGTTTCACATTAAATTATACTATGACATCTCAGCCTTTTACTTGCTCAGATACTCGTCGATGGCAGCAGCAGCCTTCTTGCCTGCTCCCATAGCGCTGATAACAGTTGCAGCACCGGTTACGATGTCGCCGCCTGCAAATACGCCGGGGATAGAGGTTGCGCCAGCTTCATCAGCAACGATGTTGCCGCGTTTGTTAACCTCCAGATCCGGAGTGGTCTGCTTAATCAGCGGGTTCGGACCTTGGCCGATAGCCATAACAACCATATCAACATCGAGCACATACTCGCTGCCTGCAATAGCAACAGGGCTGCGACGACCGCTGGCATCTGCCTCACCCAGCTCCATCTTTACGCATTTCAGGCCGTTAACCCAGCCCTTTTCGTCGCCAAGAATAGCAACAGGATTGTTCAGCAGACGCAGCTCAATGCCTTCTTCCTTAGCATGGCCGATTTCTTCCTTACGAGCAGGCATTTCCTCCTCGCT
>JAIHZV010000223.1 GCA_022718015.1 Phascolarctobacterium sp.
GTTAAAGCTACGCCGAACCCGTACCTGCTGCAAATCCTGCGTGAGGAGGGCTGCGGCGCTGACTGCTCCTCCTATACCGAGCTGCTTATGAGTGACGCTGTGGGCTTCAAGGAGAGCGAGATTATGTTTTCCTCCAACGCAACTCCGGCAGAGGACTTCCAGCTGGCACGCAAGCTGAACGTAACCATCAACCTTGATGATTTTACCCATATCGATTTCCTCGAAAAGGTTGCCGACATTCCTGAAACCATCTGCTGCCGTTATAATCCGGGCGGACATTTTGCTATCGCCAACAACATCATGGATAACCCCGGCGATGCAAAATATGGCATGACACACGAGCAGATTATCGAGGCTTATAAAATTCTCAAGGCGAAGGGCGTTAAGCATTTCGGCATTCATGCCTTCCTAGCATCAAACACCGTAACCAACGAATATTATCCTGAGCTGGCACGCATCCTCTTCAAGCTTGCTGTTGAGCTGAAGGAGAAAACCGGTGCGCATATCGAGTTTATCAATCTGTCCGGCGGTATCGGCATTGCTTATAAGCCTGAGCAGGAGAGCAACGATGTGCTGGCAATCGGCGAGGGCGTGCGCAAGGCGTTCGAGGAAATCCTCGTACCGGCAGGCATGGACGATGTGAAGCTCTTCACTGAGCTGGGCCGCTATATGCTCGCTCCGAACGGCGCGCTGGTAACGAAGGCTATCCACCAAAAGCATATCTATAAGGAGTACATCGGCTGTGATGCCTGCGCTGCTAACCTCATGCGTCCTGCTATCTACGGCTCCTATCATCACATCACCGTTATGGGCAAGGAGGATGCTACCTGCGACCATAAATATGACGTAACGGGCGGCCTGTGCGAGAATAACGACAAGTTTGCTGTAGACAGAATGCTGCCGGAAATTGCCATCGGCGACTTGCTCTTCATTCATGACGCTGGTGCGCATGGCTTCTCCATGGGCTACAACTATAACGGCAAGCTGCGCAGTGCAGAAATCCTGCTGCAGGAGGACGGCTCTGCGAAGATGATTCGCCGTGCAGAAACTCCGGCTGACTACTTCGCAACCTTCGACTTTGGCGAATATGGTCCGAAGCTGGCAGAAGAAGCAAAAATTAAAATGTAATATATAAAATTTAGGCTCCGCTTACCTGATGAGGGTGGGCGGAGCTGTTTTGTTTTGGGGGGATAAAGAACTTTACTTTTGGGCTGCTTTAAACTACAATGATAGTATGAATTAGGATACATACACTATAAAATGCAAACGGCGGCCTTGAATAATATTGCTAGATTGCGTGCTGAAGGGGAGAATAAGGCTTTGCTTATTTCTGCTACTGGTACAGGAAAAACTTATTTATCTGCAAGAAAAGCGACGATGAGGGCTCAGAATTTTATTTTATGGGTGAGGTTACTGTTAAGCCGGAGCAGTGCATAGGTACGACTATCACCGGCAAAAATGGCGAGAAGCTTTCTATCGTACAAGTCTTTTATGATATGAAGCAGCCGGTTGAGCCTAAAATCTACAATTATTTTGAAGGGAAATAATTTCGTGAAATATCAATCACCTCTTGCTCATATTCCATTTTTGCATTACAATAGACCTAATAGGGAAGAGCAGAGGGGTTTATTCCCATCATTACATATGCAGAAGAAATGGAGGACATATCAAATGCAGAAAAATTATGCTATCTATGAGGAGGCGCTGGCAGAGGAGCTTATCCCTGCCATGGGTTGTACCGAACCGATTGCGATTGCTTACTGTGCGGCAGTTTGCCGTGAGCAGCTGGGTGCTGAGCCTGAGCAAATCGAAATCTGGGTTAGCCGCAATATTATCAAAAACGTAAAAAGCGTTGTTGTGCCGAACACTGACCATATGAAGGGTATCGAGGTTGCGTGCGCAGCAGGCATTGTAGCAGCACATTCTGAGCGGCAGCTGGAGGTGCTGGCTTATATCACTGCTGAGGAAAAGGTTGCGCTGAAGGAGCTGGCAGAGTCCGGCAAAATCAAGATTCACGTTTCCGAGGAGCCGGATATTTTCTACATCCGCGTATTTTTGGCAGCTGACGGACAAAACGCTGAGGTTACCATCCGCACAGACCACACGAATGTGACCTCTATTAAGAAGAATGGTGCAACGATTCTCTCCAAGCCTATCGTGCCGGAAGAGGAAGAGGCTAAGAGCCTGTGGCGTATTGAGGATGTGCTGGACGCAGCACGCCATATGCCGCTGGATAATGTGAAGCATTTGCTGGAGCGCCAGATTGAATATAACATGGCTATTTCTAAGGAAGGCCTGGACCATGATTATGGCGCAAGCATCGGCAAGATTTTGCTGCGTCGTGACCCGGACAGCCTGCGTACGCGCGCACGTGCAAGTGCAGCGGCAGGCAGTGACGCACGCATGAACGGCTGTGAGCTGCCCGTTGTCA
>JAIHZV010000224.1 GCA_022718015.1 Phascolarctobacterium sp.
TCCCATGGAAATCGAGCTTTTCCCCTATCTTCTTTCCTACGAAGGCAGCGACCGCTCTAAGCAGGTGCTCAAATATATAAGCCGTCATCTGCCGGAATACAGCATCGACTCAGGCTCTCTGCTCGTACCGCTGCGCTACCTGGCCATCCATCCCGGCGAGGGCGAAGCCATCGTCTGCGCTGCGCTCACGTCCATATACGACCTCACGCGCGGCATCGCCTGCGGTATTCTGGACGAATGGCCGCCAGAGCTTATCACCCCGGCCATCCGCAATGCCCTCATGGAAGGGCGCAAGCTAAGCAACAACGATGTTGTTACGGCACGCATCGACTGCCTGCTGCAGGGCAAAAAATTTAGAATCGACAAGTTCATGAAAACGAGCTAAAATTTATAAAAGCAAAAAGGGACTACTGCCTAAGCAAAACGCTTCTGCAATAGTCCCTTCTTTTATTTTATGCTCTTACGCACCATATTTTTTGTAGGCCGTATGGTTCGTGCAGCCAACGATATTGTTAATCGCAAAGCCGTGCTTGAGCGCAGCAGTAACAAAAGCCTTCGCCTGCAGCACAGCATCCTTCATCGTCATGCCGTTCGCCAGACCTGCGGTAATCGCAGCGGAAAAAGTGCAGCCTGCACCATGATTATACGACGGATAAATCTTCGGCTCAGCCATTTCTACAAACTCCTGGCCGTCATAGAAAATATCAATCGCAGCCTTGTCGCTCAAACGCTCGCCGCCCTTGATAACAACGCTCTTGGCACCGGCAGCCACAATCTTCTGCGCTGCTTCCTTAATCTGCTCAACCGTCTTGACCTCAGCCATATCTGCAAGATAAGCAGCCTCCACAGTGTTCGGCGTAATGATGTCGCAGCGCGGCAGCAGCAGCTTTTTGATAGCAGCCGCAGCATCAGGCGCAAGAATCAGATCGCAGCCCTTGCAAACCATAACAGGGTCGATAACAACATTTTTCAGCTCATACTTATCAATGGTTTCTGCCACCAGCTCAACCAAATCAGGACTGCCGATCATGCCGGTCTTCATTGCGTTGATGCCCACGCCCTCAATAGCCGTAACAAGCTGCTTTTCAATCAAATCCATTGGCAGCGGATATACGCTATGCTCCCAAGTGGTCGGGTGCATAGTTACAATGCAGGTCAGGGCGGTCATACCAAAAACGCCCAGTTCCTCCATCGTCTTTAAATCAGCCTCCATGCCAGCGCCACCGCTCGTATCGCTGCCGGCAATAGTCAATGCTTTATTCAATAAGGTCATAAGACACACTCCTTCACATTATAATGCAATATTCATTATAACCTTTCCGCTGGCATATGGATAAGTTCAATTCGTGGATATTTGTTATGGTCAGATTAAAAATATAAAAACAAAAAAGCTCTCGGATTTCTCCGAGAGCCGATTGCCATAGTTGGCGGAGTGGGTGGGATTCGAACCCACGCACGGGGTAAACCGTCTAACGATTTAGCAAACCGTCCTCTTCAGCCAGCTTGAGTACCACTCCATTAGACTACTTTTTTATTATAACAGATTCCTAGCTAAAAAGCAAGCATCTTTTTATAATTTTTGTATGGCGGAAAGGGTGGGATTCGAACCCACGGAAGGCTTGCACCTTCGCTAGTTTTCAAGACTAGAGCCTTCAACCACTCGGCCACCTTTCCATATTTTATTATTATACGTGAAAAAAGACTTCTCGTCAAGTATTTTGCGCTAATACTTCTTTAAAAGCATCAGCGCACTACTTAACCTTAGACCTGCTTTACGCCAGCGCATTATCCGTCACTGCCAAAAGCTTTGCCTCCAAAGCCTCAGCCTGCGTCAGCATAGCCTCCAGCTCTGCCTGCACCTGCGCGTTCCACTCGGCATCCTTCGTCAGCCCCAGATTGATGCGCACGTTATACTCTGCACAGCGCAGCGCTGCACGCGCCAACAGTCCACTGCACGCGCCATCTGTGATTACGCCCGGATTACCGCAAACCACCAGCTCGTCTGCCAGCTCTAGCACAGCAAAGGACTCGCGCGCGATAGCCAGCGGCACCTCAGCCGCCTTTTTCGCCGCTGCGCGGATAGCAGCTGTACGCGCTGCCTTTTCCTCATCGGTAGCCTTTGGCAGCTTGTAGCAGCTCATGAAGCTGTTAAACACCGCTGCATCCTCCTGTACAAGCTCCAGAAGACGCTCGCGCGCACGCTCTGCCTTTACGAGCACAGACTGCACCTCTGCCTCCTGTGCTGCAAACCTCTCCTTGCCCAGCGTCAGATTGCAGACCATCGATGATAAGGCTGCCGCGAGCGCTCCGGCCATGGCCGCACCACCGCCGCCACCGGGAGCAGGCGCTGCACTTGCCAGCTCTGTCAAAAATTCTTTGCTTGTTAAATCTGTTAAATTTGCCATTATGTCCCCTCACACATTTTTATTAG
>JAIHZV010000225.1 GCA_022718015.1 Phascolarctobacterium sp.
TCGACGAGGGCTTCGGCTCGCTGGATGACTCCGCTCTGCAGCAGGCAGTGGCAACGCTGCAGGGCTTGAGCGAGGGGCGTAGGCTGGTCGGCATTATCTCGCACGTGCATGACCTTATGGACATGATAGACACGCAGCTTGTCGTGACGAAGAGGACGAACGGCGCCGGAACGGGCAGTGAGGTGCAGATTCTGGCCTGATGCGGAAGAAATTTCTGCATGAAGAGGAAAAAGCACTTTACCATGACATGTGCTTGTGATAAAATTATCTTTATACTTAAATGAAGAATTAACACGAGCGGAGGGAAAAACATGAAACTTTTAGAAGAAAAAATTCTTAAAGATGGTGTTATCAAAAGCGGCAACGTCCTCAAGGTCGACAGCTTTTTGAACCATCAGATTGATGTGCCTTTTGTTGCTGAGCTGGGCAAGGAGCTGCAGCGCCAGTTTGCAGACCGTCCTATCAACAAGATTCTGACCATCGAGGCTTCCGGCATCGGTATTGCCTGCGTAGCAGCGATGTATTTTCAGGTGCCTGTTGTTTTCGCGAAGAAGAGCAGCGGCAGCAATATGGATAAGGACGTTTATTTTACGCAGATTTATTCCTATACTCATAGCAAGATGAACGACGTTGTTGTCTCCAAGCGCTTTTTGTCCAAGGATGACCATGTGCTGATTATCGACGACTTCCTCGCTAACGGCTGTGCGCTCGAGGGACTTATCGACATCGTGCGTCAGTCCGGCGGCACAGTGGAGGGCGTCGGCGTAGCAGTAGAGAAGGGCTTCCAGGGCGGCGGCGACAAGCTGCGTGCGGCTGGCGTAAACCTGCATTCTCTGGCTATCATTGAATCTATGGATGCCAAAACAAATTCGGTGGTGTTCAGACAAGAGGAGTAAATTCGAATATTATTCTTCCTGAGGATAAAAAAGAGGAAGCGAAGTAAGCTTATTGAAAAGAGGAGCAGTGTGATGAAAATTATTGATGCCCATATGCATTATTTTAATGTAGAAGGCTTTGTGGAGGTTGCCAAAAGAGCCGGTTATGAAAATACGGCGGCCTGCTGGCAGCAGATTTGCCAGGATAATAATATTGCTTTTTCTGTAGCGATGGGCAATACCGCTTATACCTCGTCACGCTATGGCGGTGTGCCGCCGCGCCTCATTGACCTTGCTGCACCTTATGATGAGGAGCAGTACAACCAGCCGCAAAGCATGGGCTATTGCATGGGCGTAGCCAGTGAAGAAATTACAGAGGCGAACGCTGCGCAGACGGCGCAGGAGTTCGCGCATTATATAACGCAGCCGCATTGCCTGGGTATCAAGCTGTACCCGGGCTATAATGCTGTTTATGTCAATGACAGACGCCATTGGCCGCTGTTTGAGCTGGCGCAGGCTTATAATGTGCCTGTCGTTATCCATACCGGCGATACGGCGATGCCGACGGGACTGCTGAAGTATTCGCATCCGCTGACCGTGGATGAGGCGGCGGTGAACTTCCCCGGCGTAACCTTCGTCATTGCGCATTGCGGCTGTCCGTGGTTTGTGGATGCGGCAGAGGTGGCGTGCAAGAACGCCAATGTCTGCCTCGACCTGTCGGGACTCGTCGAGGGCAATCCCAAGCCTCTGGCGCTGTTTGAGCAGCAGGCAGGCTTCTTCCGTCAGCTGCACACCTGGCTGAATTATATGGGCGATTATACGCGCGTGATGTATGGCAGCGACTGGCCGCTGGTCAATATTCCGTTTTATATCCGCCTGATTGCGCAAATAGTGCCGCAGCGCCATTATGAGGACGTGTTCTATAACAATGCTGTACGTATTTTTAATAAGATAGCACCATTATTGAAGGAATGAGGTGGAGTCGTGGGAAAACCAAAGCCTATGGAGGAGATTGCCGCAGAGCTTAAGGACTGGGAGCTGCTCGCTCAGCTGCCGCAGGAGCTTGAAGGCTTCACGCTGCAGCCTGGGACGGGCATCAAGGGCCAGATTCTCAATATCGCAGCCTATGTCAATGAGGCGATGCACTGTCGCCTTGATATAACCTATACGAGCGAAACCTTTGATTATGTGCCGGTAAAGACCGTCGGTCTGCACACCTTCCGTGACGAGCGTTATTTTTGCCGTGACCGCGAGCGCTTCGGCCAGATGCTTTTGACGCAGCTGCCGGAGCTGATTAGGAACGTGGACCGCAAGACGCTGCACAAAATGCCGTTCGAGGCGGCGGAGTTGGGCTTTGAGAAGTGGGAGTTCTGGCGCAGCCTGCCGCGGGAGCTGGAGGGCTATGAGCTGTTCATCACGCCGGACAATCCGCTGCCTTATATCAATGGCTCGTTCATCTTTTTGGATTATACAGATTTTGCCGGCGGCAACCAGATTTATTTTTCCTATAACATTTTCCGTGATGAGCTGTTTGCCGAGATGCGCAGCCATAATC
>JAIHZV010000226.1 GCA_022718015.1 Phascolarctobacterium sp.
AAGAAAATTTTTATGTAGATACTATATTCTACCATATATATAGAAATGCATTTTTACATAAATTTAAAAATCTGGCTGATTTACGGGAATCAATATTAGATGAGTATAATTGTATTAAATGATATAAGATTCAGCTCTTGTGTATAATTAAGAAATTTCAAGGTGAAGAAGAATGTTAATCTTAAAAGACTACACAACCTACAACGAAAACGAAATTCTATCCTTGTACAGCAGCGTTGGCTGGACAAATTATGTTCAGCGTCCGGAAATGTTGAGAAAAGCATATTGTAATTCGTTGTACATCTTGGGTGCATATGTAAATGGAAAACTTGTTGGCGTTATTCGAGCGGTTGGCGATGGAGCTTCCATAGTTTTTGTGCAGGATGTATTGGTGCTGCCTGAGTATCAACGACAGGGGATTGGAACGAGGCTTATGCAAGCTGCGTTAGAGAAGTTTGCCGATATTTATCAGCTGGCGTTGCTGACGGAGGCGATAGACAAGAATGTTGCTTTTTATAAGTCTTTAGGCTTAGTGAAATTAGAAGATTTTGGCTGCTGTGCTTTTATCAGGCAGGGTTAAGAGAAAAATTGCGGTTATAACTATAAAAAAGCGTTACGCTTGCGTGCTTGCTAAAGTTTAGCTTGCACGCGTACGTAACGCTTTTTATATAACTGCTTTCAAAAAACGAAAAAAATTTAAGTTTTGAAAGAGAACGCTATACGTAAAATGCTCTTTACGATGTATACACAGGCTTTTCGCTGTGCTATAATATAAATAGCTTTCAAAAAAACAAAAAAAATTAAGTTTTGAAAGGGGAAGTAAGATGAAGCAGATAAGCAGACCAGAATATTTGGAGCGTTTACAAGCTTTGCAAGATACACCGGATATAAAAATTATTACGGGTGTACGGCGTAGTGGCAAGTCAATGTTGATGCGTGAATATATCAGTTACTTGCAGCAGCAGAACAGTAATTGCAATATTATTTATGTCGATTTTATGGATTTGGCTTTTGAGGATTTGAAAGAGTATCACGCTTTATATACTTACATTGAAAATGCCTATCAGGAAGGCAGGAGTAACTATGTATTCATAGATGAGGTTCAGCTTTGTCCACATTTTGAGTTGGCAGTTAACAGCCTGCATAGCAAGCAGAAATACGATCTTTATCTTACCGGTTCTAATGCGTTTTTGCTTAGTGCTGATTTAGCGACGTTGTTTACAGGACGCTATATAGAAATTCATGTTTTCCCTTTTAGCTTTGCTGAGTACTGCAGCTATTTTGATGCGCGAAAAGACGTGGATGCTTTGTTTGATGATTATGTTCTGGCAGGTGGCTTGGCTGGTTCATATGCATATAAAACAAATTTTGATAAGTCTGTATATATACGTGAAGTATATCAGACGATTATGCATCGTGATTTAAGGCAGAAATATAAGCCGTCAGATGAGACACTGTTAGATATGGTGAGTGAATTTTTAATGGATAATATCAGTAACATAACATCAAGCAATAAGATAGCTGCTACGTTGACAAGCAATAAGCTGGCGGTTAACCATGTTACCATAGGCAAGTATTTAAAATATCTTTGTACGGCATTTTTGTTTTATAAGGCCAGACGCTATGATATTCGAGGGAAAAAGTACTTGGAAAGCTCTGCTAAATATTATCTTGTTGACAGCGGTATGCGCTTTGCAGTTTTAGGCAGCCGCAATTTGGATTATGGACGAGTTTATGAAAACATAGTGTATTTAGAGTTGCTGAGGCGTGGCTATGATGTTTATGTGGGTAAGCTTTATAATAAGGAAGTTGATTTTGTGGCTAAGCAGGGCAGCGAACTGCTTTATATACAAGTTAGTGATGATATTTCGCGGAGTGAAACAATGGAGCGTGAATGTGATAGTTTGTTAAAAATAAAAGATGCCTATCCTAAAATTATTTTGGCAAGAACTAAGCATGAAGCATATACATATAATGGTATTATTGTCTATGATATAGCAAGATGGCTAGTAAATAAAAAAACGCCTTTCAAAAAATGAAAAAATTTTAAGTTTGGAAAGATTTTCTAACAGCTTATCTTTTTGCCAGCCACCAAAATTTATGCTACAATATGATATTAGAAAAGCAGAGTGATTTACAAGGAGCATTAACGCTATGACAGCAAAAATCATTATTGGGGCAACTGAAGACGAGACGCGTATGGGACTGGTGCAGAATGGCCGCTTGCTGGAGTACCTTGTGGAGCGCAAGGAGGAGCAGCATCTTGTGGGCAGCATTTTTAAGGGCAAGGTCTGCAACGTGGTGCGTGGCATTCAGGCTGCCTTTGTGGATATAGGCTTGGAGCAGAACGCCTTTTTATATTTGGGCGAGAAGCCGAATGTGACCGAGGGGCAGAGCCTTGTGGTGCAGATTTCGAAGGATGCACGC
>JAIHZV010000227.1 GCA_022718015.1 Phascolarctobacterium sp.
GGCTATCGCTGTTGCAGCATCCTGCGCATTCGCAACTCCGGTAGGTACTCCTCCGAACACTCTGGTACTTGGCCCTGGCGGATACAAATTCATGGACTACCTGAAAGCTGGTTGCGGTCTCGTAATCGTTTGCTTCATCGTATCCCTGATCGTTATTCCGATGGTATGGCCGTTCTTCCCTGGCAAATAATTAAGCCTTGCGATAAAGCACCATATGCTTCATCGCAGCCACCTCGATGTACTAGAAGTACACCGTCGGTGTCTACTCTTCGCCTCTGGTACTTTCTCACAAGTCTTTAGGTAAGAGCTGATATGTACATAACCCCTGTCACGAAAGTGGCAGGGGTTTTGTTATTTCTGATAGAATTTGTCAAAATGTGTCATAAAAAAAACACATCTTTTTGGTATACTTGCTTTGACCTCAAAAAGAGGAAAGGTTATAATAGTAAAGTAATACATAAAAGAATGAGGGATGCAAAATGATGAATTTCGTCAAGAGAAATAAATACATATTAGTTGCGGCGGCCATTTTGCTGGCAGGCAGCTATGGCGGCTATAAATATTATCAAAGCAGTCAGGTCGCAGTAGAGACTGTGAAGATTGGCGAGGTTAAAAAAGGGAACATCGTGGAGACAGTTTCGGCAACCGGCTCCTTGAGTGCGCAGGATAATGTTGATATCAGCTCGAAGATTACGGGCCGTATCGTAGAGGTGCTGGTTAAGGAAAATCAGCATGTCAACGCCGGCGATGTGCTGGTGCGCTTGGACGCAACGTCCTTGAACGCTACGCTGGCGCAGATGCAGGCTAAGCTGCATAATGCACAGGCAAACTATGACCGTAATCTGAACCTCTTAAATCGTGGCGCTATCAGCCAGTCGACTTTTGATGGCGTCGAAGCTGATTATCTTGTGGCTAAGAGCAATTACGAAAAGGCTGCTTCTGATGTCAGCGATACTATTATTACGACGCCTATTTCCGGCTATATCATCGGCAAGCCGACGCCTGTTGGCCAGACCATCAGCTCCGGTATCAGCACGCCGCAGGTTATTATGTCTGTAGCAACGCTTGATAATATGGAAATTGAAACATTGGTTGATGAATCTGATATCGGCCAGGTGAAGAACGGCCAGAAGGTTAAATTCACCGTCGATGCCTATCCGAACGAAACCTTCACGGGCAAGGTGCGTTTGATTTCTCGCAGTGCAACGACGGAGAATAATGTAATCTATTATAAGGTATATGTCACCGTTGATGATGCGAAGGGCAAGCTGCTGCCGACCATGACGGCAAGAACAGAGATTATCATTAACGAGGCTAATGATGTAACCATCGTACCGCTGAACTGCGTTTATAATGATGGCAGCCGTCATTACGTGAAGGTATATAATGAAAAGACTAAGGAGACGCGTGACGTTGATGTAACTCTCGGATTGACGAGCGACAGTGAGGTGGCAGTTACGGCAGCGGGCCTAAGCGTAGGCGACAAGCTGCTCGTGAAGAAGGCTGTCAGCAAGCAGAGCAGTAACAGAATGGGTCCGCCGCCGATGCACTAAGGAGGTTGTGAGCATGTCTGTTATTGAATTAAGGGATATTATGAAAACATATCATATGGGTGACAGTGTTGTACATGCTCTCTTCCATGTGAATTTAAAGATTGAATATGGTGAATTTACGTCTATCATGGGCCCATCGGGCAGCGGCAAGTCGACGATGATGAATATTCTCGGCTGCTTGGATAGACCGAGCTCCGGAGAATATTTTCTTGATGGCAAGGAAATCGCCGGCTATGATGACGATGAGCTGGCGCATACGCGTAATGCGAAGATTGGCTTTGTCTTTCAGAACTTCAATCTGCTGGCGAAGCTGACGGCGCAGGCGAATGTTGCGCTGCCGCTCGTCTACGCAGGCGTAGACGAGGAGGAGCGCATGGAGCGCGCGAGGAAGGCGCTGGAGGCTGTCGGTCTCGGTGCGCGTCTTGACCATAAGCCGACGGAAATGAGCGGCGGCCAGCGTCAGCGTGTGGCGATTGCCAGAGCGCTGATTAATAATCCCGCGATTATCATGGCCGATGAGCCGACAGGTAATCTGGATACGAAGTCCAGCTATGAGATTATGGATATTTTTAAGGCGATGAATGACAGCGGCAAAACCGTAGTCATGGTTACGCATGAGCCGGATATTGCCGAGCAGACGAAGCGTATTCTCGTAATGCGCGACGGACAGCTTGTAAGTGACGAGCGCAGCGGCGGCAAGACAGATTATGCGGCTATGGAGCTGCAAAGCATGCGTGACGGCCAGCAATCTTAATGAAGGAAGGTAAGCAGAAATGTTAAATGAAAGCATAAAAATGGCTCTCGAAGGCATGCTCTCCAACAAGCTGCGTACCTTCCTGACGCTGCTTGGTATTATCATCGGCGTTGGTGC
>JAIHZV010000228.1 GCA_022718015.1 Phascolarctobacterium sp.
GTGCCTATCATCATGGGTACCAGCTCCGGCTTCATCGGCGTATTTGCCGGTATTGTGGCTACGCTGGGCAGTGGTGTTGTTGCTTATGGCGCGATTATGGGCGCGTCGATTATCGGCGGTGTTGTTGAAGCACTGTTAGGCTTTGTGCTGAAGTATATCCGTCGCTTCTTCCCGCCTGTTGTTTGCGGTACTGTTGTTCTTTCCATTGGTTTGTCGCTGATTTCTGTGGGCGTAAATTCCTTTGGCGGCGGCTTCAAGACGAAGGACTTTGGTTCTATCGAAAATCTGCTTTTAGGCTTATTCGTGCTGTGCGTAATTCTTTTCTTCAAGCATGGCACTAAGGGCTTTTTTAGCTCTTCTTCTATCCTGATTGGTATTATCGCCGGCTATATTGCTGCCTTTGGCATGAGCCTGGTGCTGCCGACGACGGCTGTTACGCCGGAGGGCGTAGAGTTCACCAAATCCTGGGTTATCCACTGGGAAAAGGTGGCACAGGCACCGTGGTTTGCTGTGCCGCAGCTGATGCCTGTAGAAATCGTTTTTGATATGCGTGCTATCCTGCCTGTGCTTATCATGTTCATCGTTACTGCTGTAGAAACTGTCGGCGATATTTCCGCTGTTATCGAAAGCGGTCTTGGTCGTGAAGCAACGGATAAGGAGCTGTCCGGCGGCGTGGTCTGCGACGGTATCGGCTCCAGCATTGCGGCTGTGTTCGGCGTGTTGCCTAACACGTCCTTCTCGCAGAACGTTGGTCTGGTAGCAATGACGAAGATTGTTAACCGCTTTGCACTGGCAACTGGTGCAGTCTTCCTGATTCTTTGCGGTCTGATTCCGAAGCTGGGCGCACTTGTTTCGATTATGCCACAGTCCGTACTGGGTGGCGCAGCAGTTATGATGTTCTCATCCATTGTAGTCAGCGGTATTCAGCTGGTTACGAAGGAAAAGCTCAACTCCCGCAGCCTGACGATTATCTCTGTAGCTTTGGGTGTTGGCTATGGCATGGGTGCAACACCTGGCATTTTGGCGCACTGCCCTGAGGCTATGCGCATGATGTTCGGTGAATCCGGTATTGTTCCGGCGGCTCTGGTCGCAATTCTGCTCAATATTATTTTGCAGCCTGAGCGTGCTGAAAAAGCGTAAGCAGATTCTCCTGCGTATCTACATCGAATAGCTCATACTTATCCTGAACTGGTACACGAACTACCAGCTCAGGATATTTTTTTGCCAGCACGCCGCCGCCCTTGTCCGGGGGCAGCTGCTGCAGCTCGTCTGCCAGGCTCAGAGGGAAAATCAGCGGATTGCCGGGAGTTTCGCCGGCGTAAAGACGATGAATTTTGTGCGGCTGCTGTAAAAAGCTGTGGCAGAGACGGATAAGGCTCGCTTGCTGCAGCAGGGGCTGGTCGCTCGTGGCGAACAGCAGGCCTTGCACCTCTTGCTTTTGCTGCAGAATACTTTGCACGCCTAAGCGTACAGTGTCGCTGAGATATGGCTCGCTGTGTAGCAGGCAGGGAATGCGTTGCTCGTCGCAAAGCTTTTTTATTTCTGCGTGGCGCGTAACGATGATGCGTTGCACGAAAAGGTTACTGGTGATATTAAGAATGTGCTGCACGAGCGGCTCGCTCTGGAACGGTGCGAGCAATTTGTTAGCTCCGAAGCGCGTCCCGAGGCCGGAGGCGAGGACGACGCAGGCGATAGGGAAGCAGGCTGGCTGCATTTATATTACCTCACTTGAAAAATTTCTTGCCTTGTGGTATATTATAAGTAAAGACAACCGCCCACAAGGTGGGTTGCCATTGGACTAAATTAGCTAAGAAGCCGCCTCAGAACAGGGCAAAGTTTAGGGGCGGTATTCTTATGCCTGAATTACTTATATAAGATGGGTAAAATTCTATCACACTTCATGCGGATAAGCAACAGTATGTTTACGTAACACACTGCTGCTTATTTTTTTTGCCAAAACCCTGCAATCTATGGTAAAATATACTGGAATATGTCTGAGTCTAAACGGAGGGGGACGAGAAATGTTAACAATTCGTGAATATAAACAGGTTACATCACTGGAGGAAGCGTGGCAGCTGAATCAAAAACGCATGAACCGCGTGCTCGGCGGTATGCTGTGGCTGCGCATGACTAAAGGCAATGTGCAGACAGCAATTGATTTGTCTGGCCTTGGCCTGAACACTATTGAAGAAACGGATACTGAGTTCCGTATCGGCGCGATGGTGACCTTGCGTCAGCTGGAGCTGGACGCTGGCTTCACTGCCTACAGCGAGGGCGCTAATAAGGAGGCGCTGCGTCACATTGTCGGCGTGCAGTTCCGCAATCTGGCAACTGTAGGCGGCAGTGTGTTTGGCCGCTTCGGCTTTTCTGATGTAATTTCGCTGCTGCTCGTGATGGACAGCTATGTGGAATTATATAAGGG
>JAIHZV010000010.1 GCA_022718015.1 Phascolarctobacterium sp.
GGTATGCGTACCGTATTCTTCGAATTCAACGGTCTGCCGCGCGAAATCCTGATTAAGGACCGTAACGCAAAGGCTACCACCGTCAGCCGCAAGAAAGCAGAAAAAGGCAACATGGGCGAAATCGGCGCCTCCCTGTCCGGCTCCGTAGTTAAGATTCTTGTAGAAAAAGGTCAGTCCGTAACAAAAGGCACTCCACTCATCGTTACCGAAGCAATGAAGATGGAAACCACGCTCTCCGCTCCTATCAGCGGCATCATCAGCGCTATCCATGTCAACGCAGGCGAACGTGTTGAAAGCGGCGACTGCCTCATGGAAATCAAAACCCAGATGTAAACTAAACATACTCATCATTCAGGCGTTAGCTGCGCAATGCAGCTAGCGCCTGAACCTTATAAGCGCATCTAGACGCAAAAACACCTCACCCAAAGTTTTCAGCTTCAAGTGAGGTGTTCTTATTTTTAAGCTGCTACGTATTTCTGAATAGCTTAGCTCATTTTTTCTTTGAGCATTTTGGTAACCATGCCCGGGTTAGCCTTGCCGCGAGATTTTTTCATAATCTGGCCAACGAGGAAGCCGATAGCTTTATCCTTACCAGCCTTGTAGTCAGCAACAGATTGCGGATTCTCAGCCAGGGTTTCTTCAACCAGCTTGAGGATAGCGCCTTCATCACTAACCTGCTCCAGACCAAGCTTCTTAACGAGAGTCTTCGGAGCTTCGTCCTCTTTGAGCATTTCAGCAAAGACCTTTTTAGCCAGCTTGCTGGAGAGCACGCCGTCTTTAATCAGGTTAACCAGCTCTGCCAGATGTGCAGGGGTTACCTTGAATTCAGCAATGGTAATGCCTTCGTTGTTCATGTACGCGGATACGTCGCCCAGCAGCCAGTTGGAAACAGCCTTGCTGTCCTTAGCGTTCTTCACTGCTTCATCGAAGTATTCAGCCATAGCCTTCGTGGAAACGATTTGAGAAGCATCATATTCCGGCAGACCATGCTCGCTCATCAGACGTGCCTGACGCTGAGCAGGCAGCTCCGGCAGAGTTTCGCGGATACGCTCAATCCATGCATCGTCCAGCTCAACAGGGACGAGGTCAGGCTCAGGGAAGTAACGGTAGTCATGTGCTTCTTCTTTAGAACGCATGGACAGGGTTACGCCGTTAGCTTCGTCCCAGGTACGGGTTTCTTGAACAACGTGGCCGCCGTCCTCGAGAACCTCTTTTTGACGCTCAACTTCGTAGTTGATAGCGCGCTCTAGAGCACGGAAGGAGTTCAGGTTTTTGATTTCGGCACGAGTACCGAATTCCTTTGCACCCTCAGGCATGATGGAAATGTTAGCGTCGCAGCGCAGGCTGCCTTCCTGCATTTTGCAGTCGCAAACATCGGTATATTCAAGGATTGCTTTGAGGTTTTCCATATAAGCACGAGCTTCAGCAGCGCTGCGCATATCCGGCTCAGATACAATCTCAATCAGCGGTACGCCGGCACGGTTGTAGTCTACTGCAGAGGAATCAGAGGTGCTGATGGTTGCACCGCTGTGGTTCAGCTTGCCTGCATCCTCTTCCATGTGGATACGGGTAACGCCGATGCGTTTATGGTCGCCGTCAACAACGATATCAATGTGCCCGCCCAGGCAGATAGGTTTATCAAATTGGGAAATCTGATAGTTCTTGGACAGGTCAGGATAGAAATAGTTTTTACGGTCAAATTTATTGAATTTCTGAATATCGCAGTTCAGTGCCAGACCTGCTTTAATAGCGAAATCAACAACCTGCTTGTTCAGCACAGGCAGAGCACCCGGCATACCCAAGCATACAGGGCATACATGGGTGTTAGGCAGACTGCCGAAGGCAGTGGAGCAGCTGCAGAATGCTTTAGTTTTAGTTTTCAGCTCGGCATGAACTTCCAGGCCGATAACGGTAATATATTTAGTCATTATTTGTTACCTCCCAGCGGTGCGAATACTTTATGATATTCGGTTGCTTGTTCAAAGGTATAAGCAGCACGCAGAATGGTTGCTTCGTCGAGAACCTTACCAATCAGCTGCATACCAATCGGCATACCATCTTCGGCAAAGCCGCAGGGGATGGAAATACCAGGCAGACCAGCCATGTTTACAGGAATGGTGGTTACGTCGAGCATGTACATGGTCAGCGGATCCATCTTATCGTTGATGCCGTAAGCAGGAACAGGAGAGGTCGGGGTCAGCAGCACATCGCATTTTTCAAACGCAGCTTCAAAATCACGGCGGATGAGAGTACGAACCTGCATAGCCTTGTTGTAATATGCGTCATAATAACCGCTGCTCAGTACGTAGGTGCCCAGCATAATGCGGCGGCGTACTTCCTGACCAAAGCCTTCAGTACGGCTCATGGTGGTCATTTCCGGAGCAGAGGTTGCTTCGAGGTTGCGATAGCCATAACGCACGCCGTCAAAACGTGCCAGGTTAGCAGAAGCCTCAGCCGGAGCGATGATGTAGTAGGTGATTACAGCATATTCTGTATGCGGCAGAGAAACCTCTACGATTTCAGCACCCAGCTCTTTATATTTTTCAACGGCCTTCATGATTTCGGCTTTAACCTTAGCGTCAACGCCTTCACCGAAATATTCCTTCGGCAGACCGATGCGCAGGCCTTTAACGTCGTTTACCAGCGCCTTAGTAAAGTCAGGAACCTCTACGTTCAGAGAGGTGGAGTCCATCTCATCCTTACCGCAGATGCTGTTGAGCACCAAAGCAGCGTCAGTTACGTCTTTAGTGATAGGTCCGATCTGGTCCAGAGAGGAAGCGAAAGCTACGCAGCCATAACGGGATACACGGCCATAGGTCGGTTTAATACCAACGCAGCCGTTGAAGGAAGCCGGCTGACGGATAGAGCCGCCGGTATCAGAGCCCAAGGTCCAGATAGCTTCGCCGGCAGCGATAGCAGCAGCAGAGCCGCCGGAGGAGCCGCCAGGAACGCGGTCTAAGTTCCAGGGGTTATGAGTTACGCCAAAATAAGAGGTCTTGGTGGTAGAGCCCATAGCGAACTCGTCCAGATTGGTTTTGCCCAGGAAAATAGTTTCGTCAGCGCGCAGGTTTTTGATAACATGTGCGTCATAAACAGGAATGAAGTTCTCCAGCATTTTGGAGGAGCATGTGGTGCGCAGACCTTTAGTAGAAATATTATCTTTGATTGCGCCCGGAATACCAGCCAGCGGAGCAATTGCTTCACCAGCGGCAATTTTAGCATCAACCTTGGCAGCCTGTGCCAAAGCGGCTTCTTTATCAAGGGTTACATAAGCGTTAACCTTGTCTTCAACTGCGTCGACACGTGCAATAACAGCGTTAGTTAATTCGACGGAGCTTACTTCTTTATTGACGAGCTTCTCATGCAGCTCGTGCGCAGTAAGTTTATACAAATCCACAGCAATAGCCTCCTTCTTATTCGATTACGCGCGGTACTTTAAAGCCGTCGTTATGGACAGCAGGAGCGTTCTTCAGTGCTTCCTCATGGGAAACGCCTTCTTTGACAACGTCCTCACGCAGTACGTTGCTTACAGGCAGAACGTACGGAGTCGGCTCAATACCAGCGGTATCAACCTTTTCAAGAATGTCGGCATAGTTAAGAATCTGGTTGAACTGTTCGGTGAACATTTCCATTTCGGAAGCAGGAACAGTTAAACGGGAAAGCTGTGCAATGTGCTTAACGTCTTCAGCAGAAACTTTCATTTTTTCACCATCCTATTATCATACAATGTATTTTTAGAAATAACCTGTTTTATTATACCACATTTGGCGTGTTATGTACACTTAGAGAAGGCTAATCAGAAATTTTTCTGCTAGTCCCTACAAGGCTTTACAAGCTCTTTTCAGTCATTTGGACGAAATTCGTTAGGCCATTTGGCACTTTTTTGTTAGGCCATTTGGACGCAATTCGTTCATTCATTTTTATAGTCTGCTGTTAAAAATCCCCTGACGCCAGCTTCATAGCAAACATCAGGGGAAATTCTGGCAGCTCAGCAGGAAACGAGCTAACCACCACTCTTAATAATTTATCGTATGAATTTCAAAATAAGCCTGCGGATTCTTGCAAATCGGGCAAACCTCAGGAGCCTTTGTGCCTACAACGATATGTCCACACTTGCGGCACTCCCAGATGCGAACCTCGCTCTTAGCAAATACCTGCTGTGCCTCTACGTTGTGCAGCAGAGCACGATAACGCTCCTCATGGCGCTTCTCAATAGCTGCTACACCGCGAAACTGCTCTGCCAGCTCATGGAAGCCTTCAGCATCTGCCTCTCTGGCCATGCGTACATACATATCCGTCCATTCGTGGTTCTCTCCCTCAGCAGCGTGCAGCAGATTTTCCGCAGTATCGCCAAGCTCACCTAAAGCCTTAAACCACAGCTGTGCATGCTCCTTTTCATTCTCCGCTGTCTGCAGGAACAAAGCAGCAATCTGCTCAAAGCCTGCTTCCTGCGCAACCTTAGCAAAATAAGTGTACTTGTTGCGAGCCATAGACTCCCCGGCAAAGGCTTCTAACAGATTCTTCTCTGTCTTTGTGCCAGCATAAGGATTTTTCTCCTTGCCAGCAGGAGTATCCTCAATTTTTACAAATTTATCTGCGCCCTGCTTACAAATAGGGCAAACAAAATCAGCAGGCAGCTCCTCACCTTCATAGATATAACCACAAATTGAACATTTCCACTTCGTCATTTTCTTTCTCGCTCCTTTTGTTAAATCTGCGCTGCGGTCCTGATAAGTAGTATGCAGCATTGATTCAGCCAGCTCACTCAAGGGTGCATCATAAAACTCCTGATAAAGCTGCTGAATTTCTTTATTTTCGTGAGACAGGTGCAGCTCCATTTCTGCATCCCGCTCATAAAGACCTTCAATACGTGCCTTGCGTGCTGCGTCAGCATCATAGGCAAAATCCTTAGGCTGCCCGCCGCCGCCTATGCAGCCGCCCGGACAGGTCATGACCTCTATAAAATGATATTTTTCAATGCCAGCAGCTATAAGCTTGCGGACGTTTTCCGTGCCGTGAACCACTGCCACATTGATAACCCTGCCTGCTAGCTCCACGCTGGCCTCACGCAATCCATCATAACCACGCACTGGCTCGAGCTTGAGCATTTCCTTAGGCGGCTGCTCGCCCGTAAAATAAGCATAAGCAGTCCTTAGCGCTGCCTCCATAACGCCGCCTGTATTGCCAAAAATAACACCTGCGCCAGAGGCCTCACCCATGAGCTTATCAAACTCACTGTCCTCAAGGCCTGCGAAATCAACGCCTGCCTCCTTCGCCCACAGCGCCAGCTCTCTTGTCGTGATTACATTATCCATGTCCCGCAGCTCAGATATGCCCAGCTGCTGCCCGGCAGCATTCATTTCTTCACGGCGAATCTCAAACTTTTTCGCTGTACAAGGAGTTAAGGCGACATTGACAATCTTCCTCGGATCAATGCCCATTTTCTGTGCAAAATAGGTTTTTATCGTCGGCCCCTGCATCCCTATCGGACTTTTAGCTGTAGAAATATGCGGCAGAAGCTCAGGGTAATAGGTTTCTGCAAACTTTACCCACGCCGGGCAGCAGCTCGTAAACTGCGGCAGCGGCTTATCTGTAGCACCTGTAATACGGGCAAGAAGCTCGCTTGCTTCCTCAACAATTGTTAAATCAGCCGCAAAGTTCGTATCCAGCACATAATCCACGCCCAGAGCCCGCAAAAGTGCCACCATCTTCCCCTGCACGAACGCCCCCTTAGGCAGGCCAAATTCCTCGCCCAAAGCCACGCGTACAGAAGGTGACGTGCTAACAATGACGATTTTATCCTTATCCTCCACGGCAGCCTTAACCTCTGGATATTCATAAACCTCGGTGATGCTGTCAACAGGACAGACATTGGCGCACTGACCGCAGTGAATACAGATAGCTCTGTCTCCGGTCTGCTCCAGCGCATAGGTTCCCAATACTCCGATCGGACTCGTGCAGACATTACGGCACTGACCGCATTTGACGCACAAAGACTCATTACGGACAATACTAGGATTATCCGCTTCAATAGGCACCCGCACGGAAGTTGATAAATGCTTGCTCACAATATCATCTCCTCCAATATGAAATTTTAACAGCGCTCCCTTGACCTTATATAAAGCACTATTACGTTACTTACATTATAACTCATTCCTAGCATCTGTCAACAGTTCATCTCAATAAAAAATAATTTTAGTTTAAGGGGGGGTATTTCTCAAAAGCTCACTTTAGCAGCTCCATCAGCGCATAGAAAATCGGTGGCACGAGCAGCGCTGGCAGCATATTCAGCGTCTTGCAATCACGCAACTGCAAAATGCCCAAGCCTGAGCTCATGAGAAAAATACCGCCAAGCACCGAAACCTCGCCCATCAGCGCAGGCGTCATGTAAGGCGCGATAATACCGGCGAAGAGATAAATGCTGCCCTGCCACAGCAGCAGCACCAGCCCCGCCAAAGCAATACCAATGCCATAGGCGCTGCCCAAAATAATCGACGACACAAAATCAAGCGTCGCGTTCGTAAACAGATACGTGTTATTGCCGTTGAGCCTGCTTTCAATCGGCCCAAGAATAGACAGCGTGCCGATGCAGAACAACAGTATCGCCGTCGACAAGCCCTCCGCCAGCTTGCTGCCACCCTTCGCGCTGGCGAGCAGCCTATGGAAGCGCCCGTCTATATCCAGCCGCGTACCGATAACCGTACCGATAGCAATGCTGGCGATAAACAGCACCGGATACGTTGTCTTCGGCATATTGCTGACAAAAGCATTCACGCCGAGCCCCAGCGTCGCGAGCCCCAGCCCGTCGAACAATGCCGTCTTATAGCGCTCATCTATACCTCTGCTGACAAAGCTGCCGATTACGGAGCCCGTCAGTATCGCGCCCACATTAACAATTGTCCCTATCATCTTACTTTTACATCTCCCTCATTTCATATCACAGACTCTTTACGCTAACGCCACACAAAGATTGCTTTTAGCCCCCCAAAGCCTCTTTACAAACACATTTTAATTCTATACTATATTACTAGAAAATACAATTCTAACCAATATCAAGCAAGTAAAAAAGGAGGTTTTTCTCATGAAAAAAATTATGCTCAGTCTGCTGCTAGCGCTTTCAGTTGCTGCCAGCGCTTCTGCTTCACAAACCACCATGCACGAGGAGGGCGAACGCTTCAAGTTCGACTACCCTGTTTTCAGCCAGACATCTGCCAAAGCTGCTCAGCGCATGAATAAAGATATTACCAAGCTGCTGCAAAACAGCCGCAAGCTTTTGCAGGATGAATATATAGCTCAGGTCGCTACAAACTACGAGGTATATTTCGAAAATCCCCAATATGTCAGCTTCACCTTCAACAGCTATCAGTACTATCAAAGTGCTGCCCACGGCATGAGCTATCTGCAAGGCTATGTTTACGACAAGACCAGCGGCAAAAAGGTGCCTTATACACACTTCACCGCTACGCTTGACGCCGAACAGCTGAAGCACGATATTCTCAGCAAAAAGGTTACCGTTTACTGCCAAGACCTCAAAACCACCAGCGACGCTCCCTTCCTGCCCTACAACACAGACTTCAAGGTCAGCGAAAATTATGTTTTGGACAAGGACGGCAAAGCGCTCTACCTAATTTATCAGGCCTATGACCTCGACTGCTACGCCGCAGGTCCGTTGTTTGTAAAGATTCCTCTCACTCAAAAATTATAATAGCTGCTTTAAGCTCCGTACATTTCGTGCGGAGCTTTTTTCACACATAAAAAAGGACTGCCTTTCGCCGTAGCGTCCAGCAGCCATAAAATAAGGGAAAGCGTATTTAATTAGTTGCCACGTACATATTCACGCGGCACACGCGGACTCACGCCACAAATAATTTCGTAGCAGATGGTATCCGCCCACTCAGCAACCAGCTCCATCGGCAGCTCACGACCACCAAAAACGATGACCTCACTGCCAAGCTTGACATCCGGAATATCCGTCACGTCGAGCATCGTCTGGTCCATGCACACACGACCAACAATCGGTGCCTTCATGCCATTCACCAGCATATAGCCTCTGTTCGACAGGCGGCGGCTTACGCCGTCAGCATAGCCGATAGGCACAGTAGCAATAACGCTGGGTTTTGTGAGTGTATAGGTTCTGCCATAGCCGATGGTTTCGCCCGGCGGCAATGTTTTCACAAAGGCCACCTGCGTTTTCACAGTCATGACAGGCTCAAAATCCTTATAGCAGTCAATCATATGCGCCGGGTGCAGGCCATAGAGCGTTATGCCCTGACGCACCATGTCCAGCTGATATTCCTGCAGCTCCGTCAGCGCCGCACTGTTGGCGATATGACGAATAGGAATATGCACGCCCTCTGCTTCAATCAGGCGCAGTGCCTCCTGAAAGCGTGCAAACTGGTAGGCAGCATACTGCTTGTCATCAGCATCAGCAGTCGCAAAATGACTGAAGACGCCTTCAATGTAAATACCGGGCAGCGAAGCAGCCAGCTTAGCAAAGCGGCCTGCATCACGCACATGCACGCCAATGCGGTGCATCCCCGTATCAATCTTAATATGTATCTTAGCCTTCGAATGCAGCTTGAGTGCCGCTGCATTCAAGGCATATAATCTTTCTTCATCAAAAACTGCGTGACTGATATCATACCGCACACAGATTTCCGCAACCTCCGGCAGCATCGAGCCCAGCACCAGAATCGGTGTTTCAATGCCTGCCTCGCGCAGCTTCACGCCCTCCTGCAAGAGCGCCACCGCGAAGAAATCAGCACCATTACGCGCCGCCTCCTGAGCTACACGCACAGCGCCATGGCCATAGGCATCTGCCTTAACGACAGCACATAATTTGGTTGTCGGTTTCAGGTTAGCCTTCGCCATCTGCACGTTATGTGCAATTGCATCTAAATTTATTTCTGCCCAAGCACCACGTTGAATATGCACAATGGCAACCTCCAAATCAGTCGAAAATCATAAAATAAGCCGCAGGCAAAGCTTCGTTGCTGCGGCGCCAGATTTACCCTTATCGTACTGTATATTTTGCAAATTTACAATACGCTAGTATTAGCATATATCGAATATGACTTTTTGTCAATCTTTTATTTGCTTATTTGTATGACATTTTCCGGAATAGGGGCAGCTGCCACAGCCGCTGCCGCAGCCAGAGCCATATTTATTGCCAAAATAGCTGCGCACTGCCAAAACTACAAGAACAACGATAAGTCCGCCAATAATATAATTTGCCATCATGTTTCCTTTCGTATGCTGCAATCCACTGTATTCAAGTAGGAATTGTCTATCTATAGTTTAAGCGCTGACGAGCAAATTTGCAAGTGATGTTTTCGTGAAGAATGCAAAAAATCAGGGACGCCGTTTGCAAAGCGTCCCCGATTCAAGGTTATGCTATGAATTTGTCAAAGTAACTGCACTGATAAAAGGCTCTGCAACGGCCGCAGACGGTGTAAAGTGTCCTCGCCCTTCAACGACTATGCTAGGAGCAATAATACAGCCTGTAAAATTGCACCCCTCTTTTAAATACACACCTGACTGCGCCATAAGCAGCGCATTATCAAAGCGACAGTTTTTATTAATTGTGATCATACCCTTGTGGCTGATAAGCGCTACACGCCCTGGAAAACGCGTATTAGCATTTATGAGCATATTGCCTCTAGTTACAAAGACAGTCGAGCCGGAAAGCGTTTTTCCACCGGACGGAAAGGTAAAGGTGCCGTTGATATAATAAAAAGCTGAACTAAAGCCATCAATGGCTATATTATTAGCTGTAACGGAAGAATTCAATGACTCCATGAAGCTTACCTGCGGAAGTGATACTTCTTGTGCTTGTATATACCTTGCTTCCGCATCGAGATGCTCCAGCCCCGTAAAACGCTTGCCAATCATCGCGTATTCACGTACCAAAGCCTGCTGCTCAGGCGCAAGCTGAAATTTTAGCTGCCGAAAGCCCTGCATAGCGCCATTATGCCTTGTTGCTTCCGCAAGCACCTCAGCCTGCTTAATTAAACCGTCACTGCTCTGCGTTTTATTTAATATCAGGACTACCTTATCCTTATCCGGCAAAAAAATCTTTTCCAAGAGTACCTGCCGCCCACCAGCAAAGCGTTCTGCCTGCTCCAGCGTCGAAAGCGCCAGCAGCCGCAGCTGCCTGCTCCTGACATAGGAGCGTGTATGCTCATACTCGCGCGTCGTAAATACCAAAAGGCTGCTTGCAAGCGCCAACATGATGGCCGCTATAATAATACAAGGCAGTGTTATGCTTCCTCGCTCGTTATTCATCACTAACCACCTCCGCATTATAACAGTGCAGCCGTTGGCGCACGGCCAGCTTCTGCTTTCCTCTGCTAAGCGTAAAGCTTACAACAGCATCCCTACCAGTAAGCGCTTCTGCCCGCCAATCCTTGACCTGAACCTCCTCCAGTGACAGCGGATTCACACCGCTGCCTGTACCCGTCGTTGTTTTCTGCAAAAGCTTCTGCTTTTCACAATAGATGAGATAACGTTTATTGCCATGCAGACTTACGCAATTTATCTTTTGACCTCGAATAGTTATTTTCACAGCATCTAACGTCAAAGTTTTTTCCAGCTGCAGCGTAATATGCCGTCTGGCGTTTTCCAACAGCAGCTGCTCACACACCCGAACTAAACTCTCCAATCCTCCGCTAGTCGTCCGCAGCAGCACCAGGAGTCCTGCCGCAGCCAGCAGCAGGCTGCAAAGCACCTCCAGCAGCAGATACCCTCTCTGCCTCCTCAGCCGTAAGCGCTCGGATAAGCGTAAGCCTGTTGCCATAATCTGTAACCTCCACCTCAAGAAAATATTTCTGTCCGTCGATAAAACGAACATCTCCAGAAAATTGTGTCATTTCTTCACCTGCCACAGCCCCCTCTGCTGTCTGCAGGCTGCGCTGAAGCGCCAGATTCTGCTGCTGCAAATGCAGGCAGCGCGCAAAAATCAGTGCCGTCGCCGCGCATAATAAGCAAAGCAGGCAGACAGCGGCAGCCTCCTGCACAAGGATAAAACCCTTAGCCGTCATATTCCGTCACCGTAACCCTGCCGGTTACCGGCTGCAGGGAAAGTTTGCAGTAAAAGCCTTTCAGCTGCTTATGCTTTAAGACAATTGAACCGCTGCTTTTTGAACTGCCATTGAAATAAAAGCTGATGCTCTGAAGCTGTTGGCTAAAATATACGTCCGTACACCCCAGCTCCACGAAAGTAACCTTTTTGCATAAGGGTGAGTTTTTGCCGCTCAGATAAATGCTATAGGACTGCTTATCACTGCTGACATAAAGCGTTTTCCCAGCCTTTGCACTAGAGAACATCGTTTCCTGCTGCAGCTGGCGTATATCTGCCGCCAAAATATCAGCAGCCAGGCGTACCTGCGCTTTATAATGATACTGCTGCAGCCCCGTCGCGGCAGGCACAGCCGCCGCACAGATACACAGCAGGCAGGCCGCTGCCAAAGCCGCCTCCAGCAGCACAAAGCCACGCTGTCTCTCAGCCGTCATCCGAAGGGTTCTTCACTTCACCGCTGCCAGGCGACTTCACAACCTCTCCCTTGCTGTTTTTGCCGCTCAGCGTGTATTGGCTGCCGCCTGCATCTGCACTGTACACAAGCGCCGCACCTGTCGCGTCCTTCGTATCAGCCAGCTTGCCGCTCAGATAGCCTGCTTCAAGCGCGTTCAGCGTCGACGGCACCTTGCCCTCATCCATACGATAAAGCTGGATTGCCTGGTCAATCGTCGTCAAATCACTTTGCAGCCGTGCATTCTTGACTCTGTCATTCGCTCCTGAAAGCGACGGCAGCAGCATCGTTGCCATAATACCAATCAAAGCCGCCGCTGCCACAACCTCAATCAGCGTGAAGCCTCCCTGACCTCGTAAAACCTTTGTCATGCTCATACCTCCAAAAAAATTATTCCGGCAAAGCTGTTAATAGCTCAAAGAGCGGACTAATTACTGTAATAATCACTACCGCAACAATGAGTGCTGCCATAAGCAGCAAAACTGGTACTAGAAGCTGCCTGAGCCGTTCAAGCTGCTCCGTAAGACGTACCTCGCCTGCGCTCGCCGCCTCCTCCAGCATCCTAGGCAGATAGCCGGTGGCCGCACCCACGCAGATAAGCTCCAAGGTCAGCGGAGAGAACAAGCCCTCAGCGGCCGCAGCTGCCTGCTCAACAGCAAGACCGCGCCGCAGCCTGCTATTGAAAATGCGCAGCTCCGTCACGCATTCTTCGTCCTCCACCGTCGCCATGGCAATGCTTACCGCTCTGGTGATTGCCAGTCCTGCCTCCAGAAGCAAGGCCAGCAGCTTGCACAAGCGCACTTCTATGAGCAGGCCATGAAAATTACCGCTCCAGCGGCTGCGTAAAAACCAGTGCAGCAGACGGCGTCCGCCTGTAAGCAATGCAACAGTCAGCAGAACTAATGACAGCACGCCTAACAGCGGCTCCTCCAGCAGCAGTGAGCGCAGCCTGAGCACCAGCGCCAAGCTTCCTGCCGGCTTGATTCCCATGGCCGTATAGGTCTCTAGCAGCATCGGCAGGATATAGAAGCCGAACAACAGCAAAAGCAGCAGCGCTGCTACGAGCAACAGTAATGGATAAATCAACGCCCGCTGCACGAAGCGTCTTAGCCTGTCCTGCCGCTCATAGTAATCAGCCAGCTGCAGCAGCAGATTACTAAGTTCGCCGCTTTCCTCACCCACCGCCGCCATGCTCACAGCAAGCCTGCTGAAATGCTCCGGCTCCGCAGCCAACGCCTCCGCAAAGCTGCTGCCGCGGCTCAGCGATGTCCGCAGCCTGTAGTAGAGCAGCGAGTCCCCCTCTGACTGCCGCTCTAAGAGCTGCAAGCCACGCAGCAGCGGCAAACCGCTTTGCAGCACAGCCGCCAGCTGGCGAAAAAACACTATCTGCTTCTCTAGGTTATACTTTGACCGAAGCAGCATCTTCATCACCTCCTCTCGCGTCTATTATACCACAATATTCTGATATTTCATATGATTATTTTAATTATCATTGTGAACTTTCTGTAAATTCGTGTTATTTCTAGATAATTTTCGTTATTACTTATCGACCTGCACGTCTTTTAATGCTATAATAAGCTCAGTGAGGTATAAACTATGCAACAAACTATCTATAATTTTGTTATTAATCATTTAGATGAACATGGTCGCTTTACTGAAACTGTACTTAGCGACACCAACTATGAAACCATCCCCCGTCCGCTTGGTTCAGAGGATGCTTTCTATTATTCCACAAGCATCGAATCTAATATTCCTGTCGCGATGGATCTCGTCGAGCTTATGCAAAACTATGTAA
>JAIHZV010000229.1 GCA_022718015.1 Phascolarctobacterium sp.
AGCACAAGCTTTGCTGCCTGTTTTAAATCATCAAGCGTTGCTTCCCTGCGTCCATAGAAGGCAGCCACAGTCAGTGCCGTCTTGATAACCGTAATATCTGCGCGGTGTCCGTCTACGCCCAGCTCCACAGAAAGCTTCGCTACTGTTTCCAGCAGCTTGTCAGCAATCGTCACCTCAGGCAGCAGCTTGCCGGCAGCAATGATTTTCTCTGCCAGCTCCTGCTGCTCTTCGGCATAACCGGCGATAAAACCCTCTGCATCATTTTCATAAGCCAGACGGCGCTTGATAACCTCCACGCGCTGCAGCGGATCATGCTCGCCCGTAACCACAACACTCAAGCCGAAGCGGTCAAGGAGCTGCGGACGGATATCGCCCTCCTCAGGGTTCATCGTGCCGACGAGTACAAAACGCGCCGGATGAGAATAGGACACGCCCTCGCGCTCCACCGTGTTCACACCCATAGCCGCAGCATCCAGCAGCACATCGACAACATGGTCGTCCAGCAAATTGATCTCATCAACATAGAGAATATTGCGGTTCGCCTGCGCCAAAATACCTGCCTCAAACTTCTTCTCGCCATGCTTAATCGCATGCTCTATATCCAGCGTGCCCACAACGCGATCCTCTGTCGCGCTAACAGGCAGCTCTACAACGCGCATCTGCAGCGTTTCCTCAGGCAGACTGCCAGCTGACGCCAGCTTGGCAGCACACTCATCACACAGCTGGCTGCTGTGCGGATCACAGTGGAATTTGCAGCCCTGCACAGCAGGCAGCGGCGGCAGCAGCTCTGCCAAGGCACGGACAGCAGTTGATTTCGCCGTGCCTTTTTCACCCTTAATCAAGACGCCGCCAAGCGCAGGATTGATGACATTTAAAATTAATGAAAGTTTCATATCCTCCTGCCCAACAATCGCAGTGAACGGATAGACAGCAGTACGTTTCATGTATCTTCCTCCATTTATTAAAACGCTATATCATTAAAGCACTCTTGCAAGTATACACTATCTAGCAGCTATACACGCAAGCTTTTTTTGCAAAAAATAGAAAAAAGACTAAAAGCAGCAATGCGAAAGCACAAATTCTGCTTCTAGTCTTTGGGAATCAGGGTTTAAAATATCTCTGCTTAGAGCTTTTCGGCTTTTCCGGCAGCGTCAGCGCCAGCTTTTGTGCGTCCAGCAACGGCTGCACAAGCTTCGACATGGTGTAGTATCGAGAAAAGCCTAAGAAATCAATAAGCTCCTGTCGCGAGCGCGGCAAACTGCAAAACTGCAGCAGCTTTTCCTCTGTTGTCAGCGTTTCCGCAGCATAAACAGCCTGCTCCTCATGTACACCGGTCGGCACAGTCTGCGGCACATCATACATCTGTGCGACTCTGCTAGTAAAAGTCACCACAAATTCACCTCGTCGTACAGCAAAAACAGGCGGCGGCAGCTGCGCAATTTGCAGCTCATGGTAAATCGTCGGAATGCCGCTGTAACGATTTTCCGTGATACGCATAAGCTCCAGGATATTTGCCAACGCACTGTTGCGCGTATCGGGACGCACCTTGCCTAAAGAATCTATGGTAAGCTTGCCATATAAGCCACCGCTGGAAATTATCTCCAGACGGTCGCGATACAGCTCCAGACGCACAGGAACATTTTCTGAATGAATACTGTAATCGCGATGCACCAAGGCATTCAGTACAGCCTCACGCACAGCCTTTAACGGATATTCATCACGGTCAGCACGCCTGCCCTTGGCATCTATAATCGTGCTATGGCGACTGTTGCGGTTGACAAAGTCCACAGCCTCGTCAACCATCTCGTCTATAGTTCCTGTAATGCGCTCGTTATCTATAAAGCGTTCACCCTGAAGCCCCGGCTCACCCATCTGCGTTCCCGGCAAAGTTACAGCCGTAACACAAAGCTGCGGAAAAGCTCCCTGCGGATATTTAGAAAAGCACAGCTCTCCGGCTAAGGTCGGCTGACCATTGACAGTAATACCCATCAGCTCAAGTATTTCCTCATCACTGACATGCTGAGCCAAATGCTTGCGGTCTTTTTTTACGGCCTGAAAAAACTGCGCCAGCTTATCTTCATTAAAAAAGCTGCGCCTTGCGCCCTGTGCTTCACGAATGTCATCACGAATACGCTTACGGAACGCATCATAGCTATATACCTCGTATTCGCTCATCGGCTCGTCAGCATCGCCAACGCGAATATACGCGCCACGCAACCTGCCGACACCACGATAAAAGCAGGGACGTTCCGCAACATCAAGACCAGGAATTTCTGCCGAAACAACAAGCTTATCGCCAAACTCGCAAACAGTGAACAACGCACGTACCTGCGGAGACATCTGATTACATTGTTCTGTTACCTTCTTTTGTAAATCCTGCGCATCATATACGC
>JAIHZV010000230.1 GCA_022718015.1 Phascolarctobacterium sp.
GAGGATGAAAAGGAAATCCGTGCCTTTGCAGAAGCAGTTCAGCGCAGCACGGCCGCAGAAAATGTTCATGTTCCTGGCAACCGTCCGTATAAGCCGGAGATGAATGTGGCTGTTACGCCTGTTTCTCTGTCATCCTGTACGGCTTGCGGAGGTTGCGAGAAGGTCTGTCCGACGGCTGCTATTGCGCAGGAGGACGGCAAAATGGTTACGGATGCAGAAAAATGTATTCTTTGCCTGGCCTGTATCCCTGCGTGTCCGCAGCAGGCGCGCATCCTTCCGCCAGCCTTGCTGCAGAATAAGGAAAATATGCTTGCTGCATTTAAGACCGTCAGAAACAAGAATGAGGTGTTTTTCTAAGCCGCGAGCGTAAGCTTTGGCAGATAACCTGCTGACAATTATATGTGGCAACAAAAAAGCGCAGCTATTACACATGCAAGAAACATGCTAATAGCTGCGTTTTGTTATGCCCAAATGACAACCGCTTTGACAAATATATCGGATAGACCTTCGCCGTACGCAATCTACGGTTTCCGATTTCTTCAGCCACGCAGAAGATTTGCTGTTCATTATGAGGGGAGTGGTTAAGCCTTAAAGCCGAGGTCGTAAGCCTCCTGCAGCTTGCTGCTGCCGCTTATTTCGCCTGCAGCATTAACTCCGCCACAGAAAAGACTGCCGGCTAATTTAGCCTTTTCGAAGCAGTCAATCCAGCCGGTTAAGCCTGCCAGCGCACGCTCCGGGGTATAGCTGCCGTTGTCCGCAGCAGTTGCCAGGAGGTATACCTCGCGGAATTTGTAATCCTTCGGAAACATGGAATTCATACGGTCAATCAGCACCTTCATCTGACCGGCCATTTCGTAATAATAGATAGGAGTTGCCCAAACAACTACGTCGGCATTCAGCACGGCCTCGGTGATGGGCAGAGCATCGTCGTTAATAATGCAGTGTCCCTTGCTTTGACAGGCCAAGCAGCCTATGCAGAAGGCAATGCTTTTGCCCTTCAGCGAGATATATTCAACCTCATGGCCTGCGGCTTCTGCGCCTTTGACGAATTCCTTGGCTAAAACCTCGGAGTTGCTGTTTGCTCTTAAACTTGTGGAAATAACTACAACCTTTTTAGACATTTGTTATCCGTCCTTTCCTTTGCTGTTTTCAATAAAAATTGATGTTTAGCGAGACGATTTATTTCAGCTTATTATATTCCTCTGCATAGACAGGCTCGCACCATTCGTTTTGGGTGTTTTCACCGGGAACTTCGACGGCCAGATGTGCGAACCAGCTCGTTGGTGCTGCGCCGTGCCAATGCTTAACTCCGGCAGGAATGTTGACCACATCACCGGCATGCAGCTCACGGGCAGGCTTGCCCCATTCCTGATAGTAGCCGCGGCCGCCGGTGACGAGCAGAATCTGGCCGCCGCCTTTGTCTGCGTGATGGATATGCCAGTTGTTGCGGCAGCCGGGTTCAAGGGTTACGTTGCCAATGACAACCTGGTCGAGAGAAAGCATGTTAAGATAGCTTTGGCCTACGAAATATTTTGCATAAGCTTCGTTTTTAGCTCCGGTAGGAAATACGGTGGGAAATTTTTCTTCACTCATTGTAATCGCTCCTTAGAAAATTAGAATTGTAAGCTGTCAAGCCAGCTTTTTATTTGTTAATGCTCCTTCAGCATAAATAGTTTATAAAACAGCACGAAGCCGAGGATGTAACCAGCAGTGCGTTTGAGGTTGCAGGTTATGTTGTTCATGGGCATTCCTCCGTTCTGTTTTTAGTTTATTACTTGGAGCAGGCTCTAAGTCAAGAGAATTTTTTAAATTAAAGCAGGCTGGTGGCTAATTTAGTATTCCTGGAGCGCGACGTGGAAGAAAGGCTGCTTCGCAAGCGTAAATATTCTGTGCTTAGTAAAGCTTACGCAGTCAGTTCATATCCGGAAACACTTTTGTAAGGCCTTATACTCACCTAAGGCTAACATCGTTATGTCCTCAGATAATATGGTATCCGGCGTAATTGAAACGTCAGTTTTTCCCAAACGTTTTATGCCAAGAATATTGATGCCAAACTTTTTGCGGACGTCCAACGTGCCGATGCTTTTACCAACCCATGCTTTGGGTACTTCTACTTCAAAAATAGCGTGCTGCTTGTCAATCTCTATATAATCGAAAATATGGTCTGCGGTGTAGCGCTTGGCTGCCCAGATTGCCATTTGTTTTTCAGGATAGACAACGTTATCTGCACCGTTACGAAGTAAAAACTTTGCCTGCACATCGCGTTCAGCGCGAGATACTACATATTTTGCGCCCAGTTCTTTTAAAAGCGATGTTGTTTCCAGTGAGTTTTGAAAATTACCGCTGATAGTTACAAAGCAAACGTCAAAATTCCTGATGCCAAGAGCA
>JAIHZV010000231.1 GCA_022718015.1 Phascolarctobacterium sp.
TAAGGTCATTCTGATCTTCCTCAGGAGTTCCACTGCGAGTTAAGCCTTGCTCACGATATGAGTCCCTTGCAAGGGCAGCGGAGTTGCAGTCTCTTTGATTTTTGTTTTGTTGCACAATCTTCACATGAGCTTCACGTTTTCGTAATATCCCCCTCGTAATTTTGCACCCGAAAGCAAAGCATAACAAAACAATATTTTATGAAAAAATCATTCTATACTCCGCTTTTGGCGCTCACTATGGCCACCATGGCTATCCCTGCTATGGGCAACGATTTTGATAGTCCGGGAAGCATTCGTGGAAAAGTGACAGATGCAGAGCATCAAGCCCTGCCAGGAGCAGCAGTGCAGATTGAAAGTTTGCATACGGTGGTCACCAGCGACCAAAACGGCAACTATTCTTTTTCCAACCTCAAGCCTGGCACCTACAAGGTGAAGATTTCTTACGTGGGCTATGAGCCTAAGGTCATCATCGTCAAATACGACGGACACGCGCTGCTTCAAAACGTGGAACTCACCACAACCAGCACGCTGGGAGAGGCCGTTGTCACTGGCACGTTCTTTGGACAACGCAAAGCCCTACAGGCACAGAAGGAAACAATGGGCGTGAGCAACGTGGTGTCGGCCGACCAAGTAGGGAAATTCCCCGATTCAAACATCGGTGATGCCTTGAAACGCATTAATGGTGTAAACGTGCAATACGACCAGGGGGAAGCCCGCTTTGGACAGGTGCGCGGCACCTCAGCCGATCTCACATCGGTCACGGTCAACGGCAACCGCATTCCCTCGGCTGAAGGTAGCACACGCAACGTGCAGCTCGACTTGATTCCGGCCGACATGATACAAACCATTGAACTGAACAAGGTCGTTACAAGCGATATGGATGGTGATGCCATTGGTGGCGAAATCAATCTTGTTACGAAGAATACGCCCAACCACCGTGTGATGAATTTCAATGTCGGAAGCGGCTTTTCATGGATTAGTAAGAAACCGACATGGGATTTGGGCGCCACCTTTGGCAACCGCTTCTTTAACAACCGCTTTGGTGTGATGGCTTCGGCTTCGTATCAATATGCACCGGGAGGATCGGACAACACGGAGTTTGAATATGTGGAAAACGACGACAAGACGATTGCGCTGAAGGAGGCACAGGTGCGACAGTATTATGTCACCCGCGAACGACAAAGCTATTCTCTTGCCCTTGACTATCTGTTCAACCCGCAACACAAAATTTTCTTTAACGGAATGTATAACCGCCGGAGTGACTGGGAAAACCGCTATCGCATCTCTTATAAGAAACTGAACGGAAAGCCCTCGAAGCAGTCGGTGGTGATGCAGACGAAGGCGGGATCTTCCAACCATAAGGATGCCCGACTTGAATTGCAGCAAACGATGGACTTCACCCTTGGTGGCGAACACGATTTCGGTTTGCTGAAGGCTGATTGGGCGGGCAGTTATTCGCGAGCAACGGAAGACCGTCCCAACGAACGCTATGCTTCCTATCAGCTGAAAGGCGAAGACTTTGCTGCTGGTTTTGAGGATGTGGGCGAAAAACAGCCTTATTACGCACTCCAACTTCCAGCGCTTGACGATAGCCACTGGAAACTGGCCGACCTAACCAATAGTAACCAGAACATTGCCGAAAATGAATGGAAGGGCAAATTAAATTTCACACTGCCCATTAGCAATGGTTTGTATGGCAACACCTTGAAGTTCGGAGCGAAATACACCAACAAACACAAAACGCTCAACAAGTCGTTCTACGATTACGACATCGAAGAGGTTCTCGGCAGCGACTGGCGCAACCTCACGAGCAACGAAATACGTAATGGTTTCATGCCCGGCTCGCAATATCCCGCAGGAACGGCCTTCATCAGCAAGGAGGCATTGGGCAACATCAACTTCGACCAGTACAGCGGTGTTGAAAACTTAGAGGAGGAAGCTGGCAATTACAACATACGCGAGCAAATAACAGCTGGCTATCTGCGCTTTGACCAAAAGCTTGGCAAGCGACTGACGGCTACAGCAGGCTTGCGCGTTGAACGCACGGACCTCAACACCAATGGTTTCAACGTGACGGTGCCTGAAGAGGGGGATGCCACCATGACGCCAACTGGTGCCTATAAGCATCACTACACTGACCTGCTTCCAAGTATCTTGCTGAAATATCGTTTCAACGAGGACGGCAACTTGCGTGCTTCGGCAACGAAGAGCATTTCGCGCCCCAAATATTCAGCGCTAATTGCCAACAAATGCTACAACACGGCCGACCTGACGGCCACCATTGGCGACCCTAACACGCAGCCGGCGAAAGCCCTGAATCTTGATCTCTCTGCCGACTATTATTTCAAGAGTGTCGGCATGG
>JAIHZV010000232.1 GCA_022718015.1 Phascolarctobacterium sp.
TTAAACTGATAGAACAAACTGATGGTGGGGAATGCTAATGAGATATAAAGCAAAGTTGGTAGGTAAAAGAATTAAATTATTACGTTGCGATAGAGGAATGCAGCAAGTAGAACTGGCCGAAAAAATAGGCGTTAGTCAGTCGCTGTTGAGCAACATCGAAAGTGGTCGTTGTAGTGTGACGTTAGATAATTTGATAAAAATACACGAAGCATTGGGATGTCCAATGCGCAGCTTTTTTGTAGATATAGATGGTGATGAGTTTGGTGCCGATATGTTTTCTTTACAGGAGTTAGTTCAGGCATTGGTAGCGTTGAAAAAGAAGTAAATTTGTTGCTGAAGGCGATAGCCTAGGTATATAGCAGTGTTATACTGCAAAATTCTTATGTTGTCTTGATGAAAGGACTGATGTTGACATGAAGAAGTTTAGGAAAAATTTGGCAAGGAAAATTTTGTGTGGCCTTTTGACTGCAGGTGTTGTTGGCGTGAGTGGCAGTGCGCTGGCGAATAGTATTGGTGAAGTAAAAGTTGATGGTAACATTGTGCCTGTAACTCCTAGTGGTACGTTTAGCATTGGTAATGATAATAGCAATGTTAGTATTAGTAATTCAGGGACAGCATTGAGTATTTCTTCTATCACTGATGTTGCTAATATTAATGGCAAAAATATTGATATTAAATCAGAAAATGGAGCAGGCGCTATACTTGGTACTGATGCTCCGCATTTATATTTAGGAAATGCAAATACAGAAAAAATTAGTATTGACTCAGGTGATGATGGTATCAGAGTTATTAAGGCATATGCTGAGATAAAAGCTAAGGAAATAAGCTTTAACGTTAGAGCTGCTGGTTGTGCAGCAATCTGGGCGCAAAATAATACAGAGTATGATAATGCTCCGGCAAATGCAGCTTCGGTGAAATTACAAGCTGATAAAATTGATATTACTGCGGTACAATATGGCTTGATAGCTTTCTCCAATAGTAAGTTAGATGTTGATGGTGATCTCACCGTTAATGCACCAATTGTTTTAGGTGTTCGTGGTGTTTCTACTGTAAATATTAATGAAGACGGTACACATAAAACAGTGTTAAATGGCGATATATCTTTTGAAACACCGAATTCTCCTGAAGATGCTCAAAATAGTGGTAAAAAAATTAATGCTAATGTAAATCTTAATCTTACAGGAAAAGATTCGTCTTGGAATGGTCGGGCTTATCAAGAATATAAAGTTAATGGCGAATATAAACAGTTAGTAGACCTTGCAGTTGAACCATACCATGGTAATGTTACAGGTTTTAAAGTGAATGTTTCCGATGGTGCTGCTTGGAACATGACTGGTGATAGTTTTGTTAATGATGTTACTGTTGGTGAGAATTCTGCCGTTAATGTAAAGGAAGATACCCAATTAGCTAATTTGCAAAATGTAAATTTAGATGGTGGTAATATCAATTTAGAAGGCAGTGGACAACAAATAAATGTTGTAGATAAACTTTCTGGTGAAGGCCAAATTACTACCAACAGCTTAGATAATCATGTTACTATTGGCGAAGATAAAACTTCTAACCTCACCGTCAATGGTACGAAGGAAGTAACCGACGCAATTGCCAGCGGTAAAGGCAGCCTGCAGGCTTTGGCTGACGTTGTTAAAGCTGGCGATAAGTCTGCTGCTGATACTGTAACCTCTGATGCGAACGACATCATCGGCGGTTATTCTGCTAAGCTTGACGATGAAGGCAACGTACAAGCTAACACCATAAAGACCATTGAAAACAAAACGAACCGCGCTATCAGCGACATGGCAAATATTTCCCTCATGACCTGGCGTGCTGAAAACAACGACATGAACAAGCGTCTGGGCGAGCTGCGCGACAGCAAGGGTGAGCATGGCGCATGGGCACGTATGGCACGTGGCGAAAGCAAATATGGTGCGCAAAACGTTAAGAACCAATACAACTACTACCAGGTTGGTTACGACGAAAAGCTCAGCGTTGATCCGAACTGGACTGTTGGTGTTGCGCTGACGCGTACTGAGGGCAACAGCACCTTTGCAGCTGGCAGCGGTGAAAACAAGCACACCGGCGTAGCAGTTTATGGCTCTTATCTGAACGACAATGGCAGTTTCATTGATTTGATCGCTAAATATGCACGCATGGATAATGAGTACAAAACCATTGGCGCAGGCGTTGGCGATGCTGATTATAAGGCAAACGGCTATAGTCTGAGTGCAGAATATGGCAAGCGCTTCACCAAAGACAATGGCTTCTGGATTGAGCCACAGGTAGAGCTGACCTATGGTACTGTAGGCAGTGTAGATTACCTCACCAGCAAGGGCTATAATGTTCATCAGGA
>JAIHZV010000011.1 GCA_022718015.1 Phascolarctobacterium sp.
ATCAAGGGAAATAAATTATTATATATAAATTACACTACAGTTGTCACTAAGAATGGACATATGATTTTGGCACCGGGTGCTACTATTTCTATACCAAAAACTGGGGAATCATTATTACCATTTTCTAGTGAAGTATATAAAGGTCCTGTAAGAAATGTTGATTTCAATAGCGATGATATTGATAGAGACATAGTTAACATCATTAGGGGATATTCAGGCTCGTTTAGTGGCAGCATGATTGGAGCTGGTACACTATCTATTTCATCAGATGGTACTTTGACTAATTATGGTGCGGGAGTATCTATCGAAAATGTTGGAGGAGTTGGTATATCATTTAATGGGGGGAAATATATTGGCAATATTAAAGACTATAGATAAAAGAAAGATTTGTGTGATAGGTGTACTGCTGATTGTATGTGTTATATTAGGAAACCAATTCATGAAAAGTGCTGATGAACAGGAACTAAGAAATGAGGCAATCGATATTATCTATAAGTCTGGCTTTTCAACTGTAATTTACGATATGCATAGAGATTCTCATTATTGGTATACAGTTCAAGTTCCGACCAGTCAAAGTTGTAGGCTAATAAATTATTACAATAGTTCTTTACAAAACAAGGGGTGGATAGAAGATAGAAGCTTATATAGCAAAGATGGTAAAATTTTTTTGAAAACTAAAAATAACGTAAAGATATCCGTAGTATTAAAAATTATGAAACAGAGTGATGAGCAGACGTTGTGGAGAATAGATGTTAACTCGTGGAACTAATATAAAGTATACACACTTTTTTCATTGAAATAATCTGCCAGTTAGAGTAAAATAAGATTATAAATCAAGAGGAGGTATCACTATGTCTGAAATCTTAGCGGAAGCAACTTTTCCGAGTGTTATCCATAATAACGAAGTTTGCGAAGAAATCGTAAAATGGGGCAATAAGAACGGCTTCCCCCTGCAAAAAGCGAAATTATACAACAAAATGGATGGTTATGTGGGCTTTTCTCCCGATAACTATTTTATTAAGGCTACCCGTCTGCCGCCTGTTCCCGGTGGCTGGAAGGTTGTTGTAGAAAAATATGAGGCAGAAAGCCGCATTATTCCTTTGAACGTTAAGCCGCCTGCTAACGAAATCAACCGTTTCATCGTGAAGATGATGGACGAGTATGTCAAAGAAGGCCTGAAGATGGAGCTGAGCGACAACACCTATGAATCCTATGGCACTCATCTGCGTGACCTGAAGGTTACTGGTCATCCGGTGCTCATCAACAACTTTGAAGATTTTATTGAAAACATGCGCTAAGCTATGAGCAGCGTTTTGGAAAAGCAGCTGGCACGGGCGCTTGATCAGCGGCTGGCAGTTTTTATGGCGAAGGCTGCTGAAGGCAGCCTTTTGCGTGATGAGATGTCGCTGCGTGCTGCTGCCTATATGGCCAGCGAAATCATTATGCCCTGCTGCTGTATGCTGTGCAATAAGGCGAAGCTGGAAGCGCTTTTGTCGCAGACGAGCTTATGCGCAGAAAATCAAGAGCTGACGCAGCGTCTGGCGTCGCTCGTATATGATGATTTGGCGCGCTGTAATGGGTTAGGCTAGGGCTGAGAAAAAAACTTGAAAAAAATCTCAACTTTTTTCAAAAAAAGTGTTGACAAAAAGACGCTGATGCTTTATACTTATATTCGTTGCTGATGCGGAAATAGCTCAGTGGTAGAGCACCTCCTTGCCAAGGAGGGGGTCGCGAGTTCGAATCTCGTTTTCCGCTCCATTTAAAAAACTAGCCCGGCAGATGCAGTCTGTCGGGTTTTTTAGTATTGTCAAGAAGCCTTCATTGTGATATGATATTATGAGCGATTTGTGTATGACACGAATTGCCTCTGGAAGGCTGACAAGCTAAGCCAATAATGTTATTTTTACCCATATAAATTTAAGGGAGGATTTTATTAATGAATGTTACTGTTGAAAGAGTAGAAAACGAAGCTACTTTGAAAATCACCGCTCCGGCTGCCGACGTAAATGCTGGCTTTAAAAAGGCTGTGCAAAAAATTGCTAACCAGGTAAACATCCCTGGCTTCCGTAAAGGTAAAGCTCCCCGTGCTATCATTGAAATGCACTATGGTAAAGAAGCAGTTAAACAAGAAGCTTTCGAAGAAGTTGCTAACAAAGCATACAGCGAAGCTCTGGAACAAGAAAAACTGATTCCCGTATCTGATCCTAAGGTTGAAGAATCTACCTTCGAAGAAGGCAAGGATATGGAACTGACCATTAAAGTAACCCTGAAACCGGAACCGGAACTGGGCGAATACAAAGGTCTGCATGTAGATAAAAAAGAAGCTGAAGTAACCGACGAGCAGGTTGAAGCTCAAATCAAAGATCTGATGAGCCGCGACGCTAAAATGGTAGTTGCTGAAGAAGGCGCTGTAATTGAAAAAGGCGACTTCGCTATTATCGACTTTGCTGGTACCGTTGACGGCGAACCGTTCAGCGGCGGCGAAGGCAAAGGCTATCCTCTGGAAATTGGCTCCAACTCCTTCATCCCCGGCTTCGAGGATCAGCTGGTTGGCCTGTCCAAAGGCGATTCCACTGACGTAGAAGTAACCTTCCCGGAAGAATACTTTGTTAAAGAGCTGGCTGGCAAAGAGGCTGTATTCAAAGTAAACATCCAAGACGTAAAACGCAAAGAGCTGCCGGAGCTGAACGACGAATATGTTGCTTCCAAGACCGACTTCAAAACTGTAGAAGAGCTGCGTGCTAACTACAAAGAGCGTATGCAAAAAGCTGCTGAAGCTAACGCTAAAGCTGAATATGAGCATGAACTGATTGACCTGGCTGTAGCTAACGCTAAATTCTCCGTTCCTGAAATCATGATCGAAGACAAAATCAGCCAAATGGTTGACGAAATGAAAATGAGCCTGGAAAGCCGTAAAATGACTCTGGATATGTACATGCAGTACACTGGTCTGGATATGGCTAAAATCCGCGAAAACCAACGCCCTGTTGCTGAAGAAAACGTTAAGACCGATCTGGTTCTGGACGCTATCGCTAAGGCTGAAAACATTCAGGTTGACATGGCTGACGTTGATGCAGAAATCGCTGCTATCTCCGCTCAACATGGCGCTTCTCCTGAAGAAGTTAAGAAGATTATCAAAGCTAACGGCACCATGGGCCTGCTCTTAGCTAACATTGTGCGCCGTAAAGCTGCTCACGTAGTAATCGACAGCGCAAAATAATCCTGCCTTAAGGTTAACAGTAAGGGGTGTGACAAAATGAATTATGTGCCTATCGTTGTTGAGCAGTCCAGCCGCGGTGAACGATCCTACGATATTTATTCCCGTCTGTTGAAGGACAGAATCGTTTTCGTTACTGGTCCGATTGATGACAACATGGCCAATGTTGTCATTGCTCAATTATTGTTTCTGGAGTCGGAAGACCCTGATAAGGATATCCATCTGTACATCAACAGCCCTGGCGGCAGCGTAAGCGCTGGTATGGCTATTTATGATACGATGCAATATATCAAGCCTGATGTTTCTACTATCTGCATGGGTATGGCTGCCAGCATGGCTTCCGTACTGCTTGCAGCTGGTGCGCCCGGCAAGCGCTTCGCGCTGCCGTATTCGCGCGTAATGATTCACCAGCCGCTGGGCGGAGCCCAGGGCCAGGCTACAGAAATCGAAATCCACGCTCGCGAGATCCTGCGCATCCGCGAGGAGATGAACGGCGTGCTGGCAAAGCATACCGGTCAGACGGTGGAGAAGATTGCTGCTGATACTGAGCGTGATCATTATCTGACCAGCAAGGAAGCTAAGGAATACGGCCTGATTGATGAGGTTGTAACTCGCAGTACATCGAAGAACTAAGCTATACACTATTAAGGAGATTGAACTATGAATTTTGACGAGGGGCATAACAATGAGCTGTGCTGTTCCTTCTGCGGCAAACGTGAAGGTCAGGTGCGCAGACTGATTGCTGGCCGCGGTGTTTATATCTGTGATGAGTGTATCGAGTTCTGTAAAGATATGCTTGACGAGGATAACCAGCAGGCAGCTGCAGAAAACCTGCAGGCCGCAGGCAAGCTGCCGAAGCCACAAGAAATCAAGGCTATTTTAGATGAGTACGTTATCGGTCAGGACGAGGCTAAGAAAACTCTGTCTGTGGCTGTATATAACCACTATAAACGAATTAACTACGAAATGCAGAATCCGCAGGAAAAACGCGATGTGGAGCTGCAAAAATCCAATATCCTCATGCTTGGCCCGACAGGCAGCGGCAAGACCTTACTTGCGCAGACGCTGGCGAAGATCCTGCAGGTTCCCTTTGCTATTGCTGATGCAACAACGCTGACTGAGGCTGGTTATGTAGGTGAGGACGTAGAAAACATTCTGCTGAAGCTGATCAGCAACGCTGATTACGACGTTGAAGCTGCGCAGCGTGGTATCGTTTATATTGATGAGATTGATAAGATTTCCCGTAAATCCGAAAATGTTTCGATTACCCGTGACGTTTCCGGCGAGGGTGTACAGCAGGCACTGCTGAAAATCCTCGAGGGCACTGTTGCCAGCGTTCCACCGAAGGGTGGCCGCAAGCATCCGCATCAGGAGTTCATCAATATTGATACAACGAACATTCTGTTTATCTGCGGCGGTGCTTTTGCCGGACTGGAGCATATTATCAATGCCCGCGTCGGCAAAAAGAACCTAGGCTTTGGCGCAGACGTGCGCAAGAAGGAAGAAATCAATAACGATGAAGTCTTCGACAAGGTTTTGCCTGAGGATATCATGAAGTTTGGTATTATTCCTGAATTTGCAGGCCGTCTGCCTGTTGTTGTAACGCTGAATTCGCTGAACAAGGAAGCTCTGGTCCAGATTCTGACCGAGCCGAAGAACGCTCTGATTAAGCAATATCAGCGCTTCCTGGCTATGGACGGCGTAGAGCTGGAGTTTGAGCCTGCTGCACTGGAGGCTATTGCTGAAGAGGCAATGAAGCGTAATGCCGGTGCGCGTGGTCTGCGTGCTATTATCGAATCAATTATGCGTAATGTGATGTATGATGTTCCTTCCCGTGATGATGTCAAGAAATGCATTGTTACTGAAGCTACGGTACGCGAGCATTGCGAACCGCAAATGATTACGGAATAACCTAAAAATTTGCAAGGGGGAAGGATGTTGCCTTCTCCCTTGTTTTCATATGTGAGATAGTGGGATACTATAGAAAAAAAGGAGGGATTCTATGGAGAAAAAAATGCTTACGAAGCCTGTTTTAGCGCTGCGAGGCGTATTGATTCTGCCGGGCATGATTGCTAATATCGACGTTGGCAGAGATAAATCTATTGCGGCAATCAATGCTGTGATGGAGCTTGATAAACAAATTCTGCTGGTAGGGCAGAAGGATAATGAAAAGGCTGAGATTACTACGGCTGACCTATATGGCTGGGGCGTGCTGGCTGAGGTGAAGCAGAGGCTGCAGCTGCCGAGCGGTGCTATCCGCCTGCTGGTGGAGGGCTTAGCGCGCGTGAAGCTGACGGAGACTGCCGAGGTGCATAATGGCGAAGCTTATTTTGTAGCGCAAGGCGAGATTATCGAGTGCGTGCATGAGCCTAGCAGTGAAACTGAGGCTCTGCGCCGCCTGCTGCTCGAAGCCTTTGGCAGCTGGGCAGCCGTGACAAAGAAGGTGCCGGCTGATACGCTGGAGGCTTTTCAGGAGGAAGAGGACCTGAGCAAGCTGACCGATATTATGGCCGGCTATCTGCCGATTGCGCTGCCGGAAAAGGAGCAGCTGCTGGAAACTGAGTCTGTGACAGCGCGTATGCGCAGACTTTACGAAATCATGACGCGTGAGCAGGAGATTGCGGCTGTTGCCAAAAGTATTTCTGAGCAGGTGCATGAGGCTGTAGAGCAGAACCAGAAGGAATATTATCTGCGTGAGCAGATTAAGGTTATCAGTAAGGAGTTGGGCGACAGCGAGGACGTGCAGTCCGAGGTTGCGGAATATAAGCAGCAGATGGCAAAGCTGAAAATGCCTGCTGACGTAGCTGCCAAGCTGAACAAGGAATTCAGCCGCCTGATGAAGATGCCGCCGATGACGCCGGAGGGAGCTGTTATCCGCAGCTATATCGAGGCGCTGCTGTCCCTGCCCTGGGGTAAGTTCTCCAAGGATAATTTTGATTTGAAAAAGGCGAAGGATACGCTGGATGCAGACCATTATGGACTGAAGAAGGTTAAGGAGCGCATTTTGGAATATCTTGCGGTGCGTGCGCTGTCGAAGAGCACACGTGGCCCGATCCTCTGTCTTGTTGGTCCCCCGGGCGTGGGCAAGACGAGTCTGGCAAGCAGCATTGCCAAGGCGATTAAGCGCAAATTTACGCGCGTATCGCTGGGCGGCGTGCGTGACGAGGCCGAAATCCGCGGCCATCGCCGTACCTATATCGGCTCGATGCCCGGTCGTATTATTCATGGTATGCAGACGAGCGGCTGCATGAACCCTGTCTTCCTGCTGGATGAAATCGACAAGATGGCTGCTGATTTTCGTGGTGATCCGGCGTCCGCACTTTTGGAGGTGCTGGATCCGGAGCAGAATAGTACGTTCAGCGACCACTTTATTGAATTTTCGTTTGACCTGTCACATGTCTTTTGGATTGTGACGGCGAATACAGCAGAGACTATTCCCCCTGCGCTGCTCGACAGAATGGAGATTATCCAGCTCAGCAGCTATACGGATGAGGAAAAGGTGAAGATTGCCCAAATTCATCTGCTGCCGAAGGAGCTTAAGCTCAACGGTCTGGATAAATATAAGGTTACGGTAAGTGAGAAGGCTATCCGCCGTGTAATCCATGATTATACACGTGAGGCTGGTGTGCGTAACCTAGAGCGCAAGCTGGCGACTATCTGCCGCAAGGTGGCAATGCGCATTGTTGAAGGCAAGGCCAAAGGCGCACAGGTAACAGAAAAGAATCTGGAAAAATATCTTGGTCCGGTAATCTTCCTCGACGAGGATTTGTCGATGGAGCCTGCAGTGGGCGTAGCTAACGGCTTGGCATGGACGAGCGTAGGCGGCGAACTGCTCAAGGTCGAGGTTCTGGCCTTCAAGGGCAAGGGCGGCCTGACGCTGACCGGTCAGCTTGGCGATGTTATGAAGGAATCTGCGCAGGCAGGCTATACCTATATCCGCAGCCGTGCGAAGGTGCTGGGACTGCCTGAGGACTTTGGCGAAAAGATGGACATTCATATCCATCTGCCTGAGGGCGCTGTGCCGAAGGATGGCCCGTCTGCCGGCGTAACGATGGTTACGGCGATGGTGAGCGCGCTTACTGGCCGCAGTGTTAAGGGCAAGCTGGCGATGACCGGTGAAATCTCGCTTTCGGGTAAGGTTTGGCCTGTCGGCGGCGTGAAGGAGAAAACCCTGGCTGCTTATCGCTATGGCGTGCGCACGGTGCTGCTGCCGAAACGTAATATGCAGGATTTGGACGAGCTGCCGGAAAATATCCGCAAGCAGATGACCTTTATACCTGTAGAACATTTGGATGAAGTTTTGAAACTGGCATTGGAGGATTAACATGACTAAAGGAATGTGGGATATTATTCGCTCTAAATATGTTGCTTCAGCAGTACGCGCTAACCAATATCCTGAGCCGACCTTGATTGAGGCTGCTTTTATTGGTCGCAGTAATGTAGGCAAATCTTCTTTGATTAATTCTCTGTGCCGCCGTAATGGTCTGGCACGTGTCAGCTCGACTCCGGGCAAGACGCAGACGATAAATTTTTATGAGCTGGAGGCCAAGCGCCTGAGCGAAGGTTTGGATGAGCGTGCGCGCTTTTATCTTGTTGACCTGCCTGGCTATGGCTTTGCGAAAACCAATCATAATAACAAGGACCAATGGTCCGGCTTTATCAGCAAATATCTTTCGGAAAGTGAAAATCTTGGTGTTGTCTGCCAGCTGATTGATATCCGTCATAAGCCGATGGAAAGCGATATTGAATGCTACAAATGGCTTTTAAGCTGCGGCTTGAATGTGCAGGTGGTGCTGACGAAGGCTGACAAGCTTTCGAAAAATGCAGCGATGTCGCAGAAGGCGTTGTTCAGACGCGAGCTGGGGCTGACTGACGACCAGATTATCACCTATTCATCGACGCAGCACACCATGCGTGGCGAGCTGATTGCGCGTATTATGAATGCGCTCGCCGATAATGGCGTAGAGCAGGAGTAAGAAGATGCTTAATCGTTTACTGCTGTTTATTATGGCGCTGTGTCTGGGAAGCATGCTTGTGCGTCTGCACCTGCCGATACCGTTTCTGTTAGGAGGTCTGGTTACGGCGCTGGCTTGCAAGACGTGCGCGCGTAGGGTGCAGGTCGGCTGGCCGAAGCAGCTGCGTGAATATGCGCTGCTGATAGCTGGCTATGGCATCGGCTCAACCTTTACAGCGGACACCTGGCGTAACTTTTTAACGGAGCTGGCGGGCGTTGCAGAGGCCACAGCGGTTATTTTGGGCGCCAGCCTTCTCCTAGCCTTCATAACGGCTAAAATTGCGCGAGAAAGCCTTAAAAGCTGCGTGATGGGTATGCTGCCGGGCGGCATGACGCTGACGATGCTGCTCTGCGAGGAGGATAAGGAGGTTAATCCTAACATCGTCATGGTGATGCAGGTTATCCGTCTGCTGGGCGTGGTTATTTCCGTGCCCTTCCTCGTTATTTGTCTGCTGGACGCGCAGGTGACGGGCAGCAGCGTTGCTCTGCCCAATCATGGCGGCGTGCATTGGCTTGTCTTTGTACCGCTGGCTATTTTAGGCAGCTTTCTCGCTGTCAAGGTGCATCTGCCGACGCCGAAGCTGCTTGGTCCGATTTTGGCTACAGCGGCCTTTGCCGTATATACCGGCGGCGTGCAGCCTGTACCCTTCTGGCTGATGGCTCCGGCGCAGGTGAGCATTGGCTTGTACATGGGCATGCAGCTCGATGCAGACCGCATTATCAAAACAAAAAAGATGGTGCCCTTTATTCTTGTGGGCACAGCTATTCTTGTTGTGGTCAGCATAGTGATGGCGAATGTGCTTTCTGCACGCTATGGCTTCTCGCTGATTACAGCGTTTTTGGCGATGGCACCGGGAGGAATTGCCGAGATGTCGTTGGCAGGCATGAGCATGGGCGAAAATGTTTCTATAATTCTTACCTATCAGCTGGTGCGCCTTCTGGCAATCAATATCTGCGTACCGCCGCTGCTGAAATGGTGGTTTAAGCCGAAGACTGTATAAATAAAAATATAGAGGACGAAGAAAAATCGTAAAAAATTTTTTCTTCGTCCTCTTTTAGTTTGCGCGAAAAAAAGCTTGTAAGCCTTGCAGCATAAGGGCTAGAGCAGTTTCAAGCAATTAGTGGGACAATAAAAGTCCATACTGGACAAAAACGTCACATAGTGATATACTTAGAGCATGTTAAGGATACATATAAAAGAAAGGTGGTAAGCAAAATGACTTTTGAAAAATTCGTAGCAACTCTGTGCAGCTTCAGATGGTATATGGTTCACTAATAATAACAGGAGGTGAAAAGCAATGCTGGAAAAATTTGTAAAAGCTTTATACGAAATGAATTTCTACTTCATTCACTAATGGGTGGTACAAAATGAATAGCAAAAATAAATAGAGCGCAAGCTGATAATAGCTGGCGCTCTTTTTTCATGCTTTTTTATTGAGTGAGATATGCTCGACGTGACCGATGAAGTAATGTCCCCAGGATACGCGGGCGAGCAGCTCCATGGTGAGCAGGCTCAGTCCCAGCATGATGAGGAACAGCAGGGGATAAAAGAGACCGCGCTGCGGCGAAAGACCGAGCAGCGAGAGCACCTTATCGCCGACGTACATATAGACGACGTGGATTAAAAAGATACCGAAGGAGTAATTCCCCAGATAAATCATGAAGCGCTTGCTGAAGCTGTCCTGTGATTTGAGCGTGTGTACATAATCAAACAGCATGGTGATGATGATGGTGTACAAAAATAAATTGAGCGGAAAGCAGACAAACTCCAAAATACGCAGGCTGTGAGCATAATATTTAAAATACCAGCATACCGCTATTAAGGGTAGGTTAAGCAGAAAGCCTATATTTAGCAGCGTATGGTGCTGGTCAATCCAGCGCAGCAGCTTTTTCTGATAGATGCAGGCAAGCAGACCAAAGGCGAAATAAGCCAGATAACGCAGGAAGGTCGTGATATCCAGGAGGGCGACGGCATAGGGATTTGTAAGGCCGAGGTTGTTGCAGCATTTCCAGAGGATTTGCAGCAGGATAACCTGGATGATAAAGCGGTCTAGCTTATGCTGTCGGCGGCAGCGGTAAAAGTAGTGCAGGAGCAGCGGATAGATGGCATAGAAGCCGAATAGTGCTCGAAAAAAAGCCATATGCACAGCACTGCTGCCAGTGATAAGCTGGTAGGCAATTTCCTTAGGGGTGTAGGAAAAATCGTTGAAAAAGCAAAAGCCTGCGATATAAATTAACGAAAACAGCAGGTAGGGTGACAGTACAGAGAAAAACATTTTGCGGAAAAAGGATAATTTGTAGAAATCCGCGTGACGATTGTGGCTTGTAAATACGTAGCCCGAGACGAACATTACCAGCGGTACGGCAAACAGTGAGATAATATCCAGCAGCATTTCGGAAATTGTTATCCAGGAACGTTGATGAGCACTGTTAAAATACCAGGTGGTATGCATGAGCATGACGCCAAGAACGACGAAGCCACGCAATAAAAGTGTTGAACTCATAGCATTGAACATCTTCTTTCTAGCAATGCTATATTATACTACTTAAATAAAAACAGTCAAATAGCGATAAAGCATTAACATTATAACCAAATGGAATATCTTGAACGGTTAGCAAGAGGATATGCGCTTGCGTCATAAAACATATTCCGCGTAAGTATAATTGGTGTGGCAAGTATCCTGTTATTCCAAACTGTTATACCTATAGATATTGTAATTTTTAACGAAATGGTTTATATTATAACTAAAGGGAATAGAAAATATTCCGGGGTTCGCGCAGCGCCAAACCGCATATTAAAGAAAGCGGGGTACACATCATGCAAAGATTCTTAACAGCAATTTATCAGAAAGCAGAAGGAGAAGCAAAGGAGCAGTACAGAGTATTAAATTTTCTGGAGCTGCTGGCTTTTATAAACCTCTTCGTTTTTTACTCTGTGTATAATGTAAACGTGGGCTATGGCGCAGATGCGCAGTGGCAGTTCAGCGAAGCTTATGCCTTATGGCAGAAATATACAATCTGGTCTTTGGTAGTTATCTGCGGCATGACCTTCACGCAGGTCAGCAATGTACTGCTGAAGGGCGTTACCTTCCTAGGCATCGGTTTGGTGGTTACGCTGGCAAGCAGCGTGCTGCTGCCGGAGCAGACTATTTACTTCGGTATCTTCACCTTCCTGGGCATGGCAATGCTGCTGGTGCAGGCAATGCACAGCTGGCTGAAAAAAGCTCCCGGCTCCTGCGGCTGGCTTTTGTCCGCAATTGCTTATGATTTGACCAGACATCTGACGGATGGCGTTATTATCTGGCAGGGCAAGGTAATCGGTCATGTGCCGCAGCTGCTCTACACTAAAGCAACGACCTGGTTAGGCTTTCCGGCTGCTGGATTCAGCTCGATGGAATACGTGCCCTTCCTGCCGAACATTTTCCTGTTCATCTGCGGTGTTTACTTCTTCCAGTTCCTGACTGAGCATGAAAGAGGTCAGCAATATTTAGCAAAATTACGTTAAGCCTTTATTTCTTTTTTATCAATATACAAGGTCTCTGGTAACGGTTTTGTATTTACAAATCTTAGATGCAATGTCCCAAGCATCAAAACGTCCAATGTCCCCGGATGTGTAAATATATAGCGCTCAGAGAAAACGAAAACTCTTCCACAAATGTCCCGGTGGAAGAGTTTTTTCCTGTGTTTTTTATAAGGCAGAGCTTTTTAAAATAGCGTCCAGGTCACAAACCTGCTGTGAGTTACGCGTCTTGGAATAGAATTTAAGAAAATGCTGGGCAGCGACAGAAAGCGGTCTGTCCTTTACCTTGACTACAGTTTTATAAACATCAGCAGTAATGTCGGAAATCGGACGAGCAACAAATTCTTCGCCCAGGTCCTCGCCTTCCTCAACAGGTACGATGGAAACGGCGGCTTTTACGCGTGTCCATTCCAAGGTAGTGCTGCGTGTGGTGCTGGTGCAGGTGATACGGGGTACCATAGATTTTTGGGCGAAGGCCTTGAGCACAATTTCTGAGCAGCCGCTGGAAAGGCTCAGGGGAACGTCCTCCAAATCCTTGAGGGTTACGCTTTTTTGGCCATCCTCCAGAAAAACGGAGTCTTTATGAAAAACTGCCGTTAGCTCTTCATCGCGGCGAAAAAGCACCTCGAAGTTATCCTGGTGCTCAATGGGAACGCTGAAAATGCCCAGCTCTGTGATGCCGTTTAAAAGCTGCTGCGTCTGTTCGTTGATGCTGGCTTCGAAAAGCTCGCACTTGATATTGGGATAGAGGGCGCAGAAATCCTTGAGCGAGGATTTGATGGTGAGCGTCTCGTTGAGGATGTTCACGTTCTTGAGCTTGGAGAGGATGCCGCGCATGAGCTTGCCGGCCGTCGGCGCCCAGGAGCCGTTTTCGATCAGGGCGATGGTGCGGTTCTGGAGGTTGTGGTTCACGATGTCGTGGACCAGATTCTCCATGTTCACGAACATACCCGCGTTGTACGTCGTGGAGATAAAGACCAGATGACTCGCGCGGAAGCACTCGGAGAGGATATAGCTCGGATGCGTGACGGACACGTCGTACATCTGCACGTTCCGCACGCCAAGCTCCGACAGCTTCGCGGCCAGCACGTTCGCCGCGTTCTCCGTGCCGCCGTAGACGGAGGCATAGGCGATAACGACGGCGTCGTCCTCCGGCGTATAGGTCGCCCAGTGGATATATTTGTCGAGGAAC
>JAIHZV010000233.1 GCA_022718015.1 Phascolarctobacterium sp.
CTTCACAGCTTGTTCGTTGTACGCTCTTCATTCTTGTGTTAAAATATTCTTATGGTGCTTCCATAACGGTAGGCGGTTAACCCTCTGACGCGATCAATTCAGTTTCACTGAAAATCCCTCAAGAGGGAGGTGTTGCGGATGGATATACTCGAAGTTATTGCTTTACTAAGCTTGTGCATAGCTTGCATTAAACTAGGTATGGACATCAATAAAAACCAAAAAAAATAACCGCCCTGTCCTGAGAAAACAAGCGGTTACTTTTTGTAGCTAAAACTTTTCAATGGTTAACCGTCTATCGGCGGCACCTTTTCTATACTTATAATAACACAGATAAGCGCTTTTGACAAGCAAGCACAGCTTATTTCACAAATTTTGCACGGCTTACGCCGTGCTTTTTTATTGCTCGCCTAGTGCCTTATAAAGCTTTCTTCAACAAAGCCTCTAATTTCTTTCCGGATGATAGCCGGGCAATGCCGATGTTTTCAGCCCTAAACCATACTTGCGCAGCGGTTCAATGTTGCTTGCCACAGCACGTTTATAGGTTTCATTTTTCGCACTGTCACTGGCCATATCCAGCCAGCCCGCGTCAACATTATGGCCATAACGCTCCAGAGCAGTTATGCGATGATGAATCTCATCACCCAGCTCCTCATAACGGCACATATCAGGCTCTACCCAGCCAATGCCAGTCTCCTTGGCATGAGTACGCCATTTATCCATATTTTCATATTCCGCTACGAGGCGCGCGTTCGTCATCACATAAATGTTGGTACGGTTATCAAACCAATCCGGGCGCTCCTCAAACGCATCAGGAGGCAATGGATCAAGCTCGCCATAAAAAGCAGTCGGCACAGAACCATCAACCTTAGTTCTGGTAATTTTAACGCCCTGCTTTGCCGCAGCTGCATCTGCACGCTCTTCTTTAGTCATGCCTTGTTCGCTCTTCTTTTTAGCAACACTGCTATCCGTCTTCTTACTACCGGAATGCATTGCACTGTCCACGGCCTTATTGGCAATCTTATTAGCGATGCCACCCAAATTAAAGCCTGCCTCTGCCTGCAGCGTAAAGCTCAGCAGCATTACAACGCTCGCACTTAAAGCTAAAATTTTTTTCATATCCATGCCCCCTTACGCCATATAAGCTTTCTAAATATATTATAGCACAGCATTTCTGCAAAGAAAAAGAACTACCGCAAATTTTACGGTAGTTCTCCAAAACTGTCTAGAAAGTAACAGAAATACCTTCAGTCAGTCTTATAAGGTTTTCAGATATTCCAGGCGCTCATTGATAGCAGCCTTTTTGCCGTTCAGCTCTTCAGCCTTAGCCTTTTCCTTTTCGATAACAGCCTCAGGTGCTTTAGCAAGGAAGCCAGCGTTGCCCAGCTTGCCCTCTACGCGGCTCAGCTCTTTGTCGATAGCTGCCAGCTCTTTGTTCAGGCGGGCATTTTCCTTCTCGACATCAATCAGGCCTGCCAGCGGCAGATAAACCTCGATACCAGCTACAACTGCAGCCATAGCGTTCTCCGGTTTAGCAGCATTATCGTCCAGCACGGTCAGCTCGCTGATAGCACCCATCAGGTGAATATAATCAGCATTAGCCTCAATCCCGGCCTTCAGATCAGCAGCAGCCAGCATGATTGCCGGAACCTTCTTTCCGGGCGGTACGTTTACTTCAGCACGCATGTTACGGATAGACTTGATGCTTTCCATAATTGCGCCCATCAGGCGTTCTGCCTCATCGTCCATGAGAGCCTCGTCAGCCTCAGGCCACTTGGAAATCATGATGCTTTCTGCTTCATGCGGCAGGCATTGATAAATTTCCTCGGTGATAAACGGCATGTACGGATGCAACAGCTGCATAGCGCTGGTCAGTACGGTTGCCAGAACATGCTGTGCGGTTGCACGCTCTTCAGCATTTTCTTTATTATACAGACGCGGTTTAGCCAGCTCGATATACCAGTCGCAAACCTCGCCCCAGATGAAGTCGTAAATCATGCGGCCAGCTTCGCCCAGCTCGAATTTCTCCAGCATTTCGGTAACGCTCTTGGAGGTGTGCTGCAGACGGGACAGAATCCATTTATCTGCCAGAGTGTACGGTGCCAGCTTAGCATTAGCATCATAGCCCTCCATGTTCATCAGCGCAAAGCGAGAAGCGTTCCAGATTTTGTTGGCAAAGTTACGGGTTGCCTCTACGCGCTCCCAGTAGAAGCGCATATCGTTGCCCGGGGTGTTGCCGGTGATCAGCATAAAGCGCAGGGTGTCAGCGCCATATTTGTCAATAACCTCCAGCGGATCAATGCCGTTGCCCAGAGATTTGGACATCTTGCGGCCTT
>JAIHZV010000234.1 GCA_022718015.1 Phascolarctobacterium sp.
ACAATATTGGACTGGAAAAGAAAGATGGGAATATCGCTGCTTACCAGATTATGGCAGAAGTCTTTGATCGTTTGGATATTCATACAGGAACTATTTTCAATTACCATCAGCAGAGAAGACAGACAAAGAATTATCTTGCCGATCTGGAATTACTCCAGTATGATATCATGTACGGAAAACAGTATGTATACAAGGACAGTGGAGCTCCAATCACAGAAGGACATATGGTCATGGGGGTAAAAGATGCGACGATCACCAGTGTTGTGGAGCAGCTGAAAGGAACTTATAGCATTTACGGAGAGAACTTTACAAAACAAAGTAAGGTTTATATCAACGGAGAGAAGCAGACAACAAAATTCCTGAACAATATGTCGCATGATATCAGGACGCCCATGAACGCTATCATTGGCTTTACGGATATTGCGCTGCGCCAGCAGCCGCAGGCGGAGGTGCGCAGCTGTCTGGAGAAAATCAAGCAAAGCGCCAGCTATCTTATGAGCCTGATTAACGATGTGCTCGATATCAGCCGTATTGAGAGCGGCAAAATTGAATATAAGCCGGTGCCTGTAAGTATCACCGAGGTCATAGATACGGTTGTTGCTGTTGCCCATGGCTTTATGGAAAACAGGAATATTGAGCTGGTTATCGATAGAAATTGCCCGTCCAACCCCTATGTCATGGCAGACGCATTGCGCATTCGCGATGTGCTGATTAATATTCTCAGCAATGCCGTGAAGTTTACCAAGGACGGCGGCAAAATCACCTTTACTACTTTTACCAAGCCTGGCAAGGACGAGCGCCATTTCTTTGGCTGCTACCGCATTGCCGATACAGGCGTGGGCATGAGCGAGGAGTTCCAGCGCAAGCTCTTTGATGAATTTACGCAGGAAAGCGCTGATGCGCGGACGAACTACAAGGGCACAGGCCTGGGCATGGCGATTACCAAGCGCTATGTGGAGCTGATGGGCGGCACGATTACCGTCGAAAGCAAGCAGGGCGTGGGCACTACGTTTACGGTAGAGCTGCCGCTGGTTTGGACGGAGGCCGTGCCTGCTTCGCCTTCGGCGAAGCAGCAGCCTAAAGCGGTTTCCTTAAATGGCGTGCCTGTTCTGCTGGCGGAGGATAATGATTTGAACGCTGAGATTACGACTATGCTGCTGGAGAAGGAGGGCATGGTTGTTACGCGAGCTGCTGACGGTGAGCAGGTTGTAGAAATATTCAAGAACGCTCCTGCCGAAGCCTTTGCTGTTATCCTGATGGATATCATGATGCCGAAGCTGGACGGCTATGCTGCTGCGCAGGCTATCCGCACGCTTGAGGGAAGAGCGGACGGCAGGACGATACCGATTATTGCCCTCTCGGCCAACGTTTTTGCTGAGGATATCGAGGCCTCAAAGGCCGCAGGCATGGATGCGCATTTGTCCAAGCCGCTGGAAGTCAGCAAGCTTATTGCTGCAATCAGCCGGCTGTATAAAAGCAGGGAATAAGGGCTGAACGTAATGAAGGCATAATGAGCTACGCTATACGAGCTCGTTATGCCTTTTTCTTTACTGCACTTTGTGGTAGAATATAATGTGAAATTTTTTTTAATGAGGGTTAGACTATGCTTTCTTTAATTTTAGCAAAGAAGATTTTTTCGCTTTTTATAATTATGCTGATGAGCATGACGCTCGTGAGGATGAAGATTGTCAAGGCGTCGGACAGCAAAATCATGTCGATTCTGCTTTTATATTTGTTCTTCCCCTGCGTGATTCTGGAATCCTTTCAGATAGATTTTACGCCGGAGATTCAGCATGGCATGCTGCTGAGCACGGGTGCCGCCGTGATGGTGCAGGCGCTGCTTTTGGCAATGGGGACATTTTTGAAGAATACGCTGCACCTGAATGCGGTGGAGCAGTGCTCGGTTATTTATTCCAACGCCGGCAACCTGATTATTCCGCTCGTGGTGGCGGTGCTGGGACCGGAGTGGGTGATTTATTCCAGCAGCTTTTTAGCTGTGCAGCTCGTGCTCTTTTGGACGCATATGAAGTCGACGATGGCGCGTGAGACGCATATTGATTTAAAGGCTGTCTTTAAAAATGCCAATATGATTGCTATTTTAATCGGTCTGGTGCTGCTTTTTACCGGCCTGCGCTTTCCTGCGCCGGTGAATGACGCGCTGCATTCTTTGGGACTGGTCATCGGGCCATCGGCAATGATTATTGCCGGTATGCTTTTGGGCGACATGAGCTGGGAAAAAATCAAATCGTATAAGCGTGTACCGCTGGTGGCTTTTTTGCGCCTGCTGGTTATGCCGCTGACAGTGCTGGTGTTTTTAAAATACAG
>JAIHZV010000235.1 GCA_022718015.1 Phascolarctobacterium sp.
TTGAAAAGGCTTCCAAATACGGTATGGCTGGCGGTACTATTTTCAATTCCACTCACTATGGCATCGCTGGCTACTGGACCACAATGGCAGAGAAGGCTGGCATGATTGGTATCTCCGGCACAAACGCAAGACCTTCTGTAGCACCGACCTTCGGCGTAGAGCCGATGATGGGCACTAATCCTTTGACCTTCACTATGCCGACTGATGAAGAGTTCCCGTTCAACTTTGACTGCGCAACCAGCATCATCCAAAACGGTAAGATTGAGTTCTATGCTAGACAGAACAAGGAAACTCCGGCTGGTCTGGTAATCGCTAAGGACGGCGGCACCATGACTGAATCTGCAAATATCCTGAAGGAAATGCGTGCTGGCAACGTTGCCCTGCTGCCTCTCGGCGGTATTGGCGAGGAAACCGGCGGCTACAAGGGCTACGGCTTCACCACCATCGTAGAAATCCTGTCTGCTGCTTTAGCAGGCGGTCCGTACATGAAAGCATTGTCCGGCAAGGATGAAAATGGCAACAATGCTATGTACCACTTAGGTCATTTCTTCTTCGTTATCAATCCGGAATTCTTCATGGGCCTTGATACATTCAAGAAAACCGCTGGCGGCATCTGCCGTGGCCTGCGTAATTCTACCAAAGCACCTGATGCAGAGCGCATCTACACTGCTGGTGAGAAGGAATACATGGCTTGGATGGACAGAAAAGACAAGGGCGTTCCGGTTGGCGAATCTATCCAAAAGGAATTCATCCAGCTTAGAGATGAGCTTGGCCTGACTCAATACAAATTCCCGTTTGAAAAATAACCAGCTCTAGCGCTGACTGATTAAACAACCTACAAAAACACAAATACCGTACTGCCTCGCTTGGGGTAGTACGGTATTTTTCATGTGCAGCGACAAATTTGCACCGGATATTTATTTTTCCATCTGTTCGCTGTATAATATAATAAAAGATTTATTTTTGGTTATGTGCGCTTACATGAGAGCGCTGGAGGTTAAGCAATGGGCAATATGCAGATAAATACAAATTTATTAAATAAATATACCCTGCGTTCTAAGGATAAGCCGCTGGCAGACTTTTCCTTATACAAGGATGCAGTGGTTATTAATGGCAAGCCTGTTGCTTCATATAGGCTGGTCATAGAGCATCGTTATGCTGAAAATAATGCTCTATTGCCGAAAAACTTGCCCGCTGCCTTTACTGACAATCAGCTGCTTACGTGGATTAATAAGCGTAAAACGCCGAAAAATCGTCAATTTGTGGAAAAGCTCATGACAGCAATCGAGGATAGTGCTAATCCGTTGAAATATGTTGATATTTCGCATGCGCTTTCCTTAAACGATGCTTACTGGATTACTAATACGCTGGCAGAGGAGCGCTGGTGCGATTTTAATCTTTACCAGCATCCGATGGACAAGGTGTTGGCTTATGTTGCCTTTACAGGCTATTCTACCAAAATCAGCGGTTTACGCACGACAGCAGAGCTTACCTCGAGCGGTATGCTGAAAAAATGCTGGTCGAACAGGAGCGATGGCATTTATCTTCTAAAGGGCGATGATTTCATTATCCGTGAGGATGGCAGGTCTCAGGCAAGTCTGGAATATTATGCTGCGCAGGTGGCCGAGGCTATGGGCTTTAAGCATATTGACTACGACCTGGAGGAATTCCGCCACCAGAACGGTGATAGGGAAGTAATATGTACGTGCAAGCTGTTTACCTCTGAGGACATTGGCTTTGTCGATGCTTATACATATCTGAAGAAGCAGGGCTTTGATATTGACAATGCTATTTTAGATGATCCGCTGACGCAGATGCGCATAGCTGGCTTTGCTTCCTCTACGCAGTATGAGGATATGATGCTTTTTGACAGTATTATCGCAAATCAGGATAGGCATCTTGGGAATTGGGGAATGCTAGTTGATAATAATACTGGTGAGTTCTTAGCACCAGCACCTATTTTTGATAATGGCTTTTCGCTATTTTACGGCGCTTCGGCAGCGGATTTGCAGCCTGAATATCACGCCATGTATAAAAAGAGCTTACGCTGCAAGTATCTCAGCCTCGATGAGCAGGCGCGCTTATTTGTTGCTAAGCGTCATCTGCCTGCCTTACGCAGCTTAACAGGCTTCTCATTTAAAAAGCATCCGCGCTATAATATTGCGGACAGCACGCTTAAATTAATGGAGCAGTTCATTCGCGAACGTGCACAGCGAACAATTGAGCTTTATCACGAGGATTAACTATCCTACAAAAACGCAAATACCGTACTGCCTCGCTTGGGGTAGTACGGTATTTTTCAT
>JAIHZV010000236.1 GCA_022718015.1 Phascolarctobacterium sp.
GTAATCGTGATCGGATTGCCGGCGTGAATCTGGTCGATGAACAGCGGAATAACGCTGCCGCGGCTGCACATTACGTTGCCATAACGTGTGCAGCAGATAACCGTGCCGCCACGCTCCGCAGCGACGCGGGCATTGGCATAGATAACGTGCTCCATCATGGCCTTAGAAATGCCCATGGAGTTGATCGGATAAGCGGCCTTGTCGGTAGAAAGGCAGACTACGCGCTTAACGCCAGCCTCAATCGCTGCGTGCAGCATGTTGTCCGTGCCTTCAACGTTCGTTTTTACCGCCTGCATGGGGAAGAACTCGCAGCTTGGCACCTGCTTGAGGGCAGCAGCGTGGAAGATGTAGTCAACGCCAGGCATAGCGTCGCGGATGCTGCGGTAGTCGCGCACATCGCCTACATAAAATTTCACCTTGCCTGCTGTTTCAGGATGTGTCGCCTGCAGGTTGTGGCGCATATCGTCCTGCTTCTTCTCATCGCGGGAGAAGATGCGGATTTCACCAATATCGGTTTCCAAAAAATGCTTCAGCACCGTGTTGCCAAAGGAACCAGTGCCACCGGTAATCATCAAAGTTGCTCCAGAAAATGCGGTCATTTATTATACCTCCTAAGATTATATCATATATATTACAGCGTTGTTCCGTTAAGAATATCGCTGTCGTCGGCTATGTTTACATTGTTGCTGATGCTGACGTTGCTGCCTATGCGCACGCGCTTGCCCACATGGGCCAAGGTGCGGACAACGGAGTTGGTATAAATCAGCGAGCAGTCATCGACAAAGCTGTCATGATGCACCTCCACGCCGGGGTTCAGCAGCACGCCGTCGCCAACGTGCGCACCATTCTGAACTACGACGTTGTTCAGCAGCACGCAGCCGCTGCCCAGCTCGGCATAACGGCTGACATAGGCGCTGGTGCAGATGATATTGGGAAAGCTGTAGCCAAACGCCTTCGCTTTGTTATAAATCTCTTCGCGCAGCTTATTGTTGCCAATCGTCACGACGAGCTGCTCATAACCAGCCTCATCATGCAGACGCTGCAAATCGCTGATGCGTCCGATTACAGCCACGCCGTTCACGAGCGTCCCCAGCTCCGGACCATCGTCGACGAAGGCACAGTCATACTGCTCTACCGCGTGCTCCAGTGCCACGCGGCCAAAGCCGCCTGCACCGACGAGAAGAAGTTTTGTTTTCATGAATTGTCACCTCATCTATTATTGTCAGAATTTTACTTGACTTTTTATTGTTTCTCCTGTATACTTAACCATAGATTCAACATTCACAACTATATAAGCAGGACCTCTCGACTTACGTCGTTAGTATTAAGCTATTGATTTAACTTTAGCTTTTAGCAGTACCTATGGTGCTCGGTTTTCCGAGCGCTATGTGTACTGCTTTTTTGTTTTTTTGGCTTATTTCTTACATGCAATATATCCTGACGAACTGTCAGTTTATATATTTTCAAACACAAATGTGTTATAATTAATGAAAGGAGTTCTTCTATGGGAACTAAAGACACAACTCAAAAGCGTTTAGAAGACTTTGAGGATATCTTCGCGGATATCAGTAACGTCCTTCTCTACGACGGCGAAGACGTTATCAAGGAAAATGAGCTTGAAACCGTCACTGCCAAAGACACCTACACCGTTGAACAGCAAATCCACGAGGTGGAACGTGATGTAGCTAAAAGGTGGCGGCAGCACTCTCTGCACATCTCTTTAATCGGCTTGGAGAATCAAACTGATCCTGACTACAAAATGCCGCTACGCGTCATCTGCTATGATGGTGCATCCTACCGAGCACAGCTTAACGCACATGAGTCTAAGAAAACTTATCCTGTCATTACGCTCGTGCTTTACATGGGGACAGAAAAGCACTGGACTGCTCCGAAACAGCTCACTGACTGCTTTAAGTATGATGAACGGCTAAGCAAGTTTATCAGCAATTACAAGATTAATGTAGTTGAGCTTGCCTGGTTAAGTGACGAGCAGATTATGAAGTTCAAAACAGAGTTCCGAAACTTCGTTGAGCTGCTTCGTGACACGCGTCTTGGCAGAAAGCCGCAATACTCCCCTATCCAGCTCAAGCATGTACACGAGCTTTTACAGCTCATGCGTGTTATGAGTGGCAACGATGAATACGAACAATTATTAAACCAGACTACAAATAATCTTAAACAGAATAAACTCAAAGGAGATGAGATCACTATGAAAAAGATTGTATCGCTTGGCTTTGATGAAGCTAGAGCCGAAGGTAAAGCTGCAGGTAGAACTGAAGGTATGGCTGAAGGCAAAGCTGAAG
>JAIHZV010000237.1 GCA_022718015.1 Phascolarctobacterium sp.
GTGCTCAAGCAGCGCAGAGAAAACCTCCTGCACATCTGCGGCAGTAACAACCAGCGCACGTGCTGTTTCTTTGACCAAAAGCTCCTCCGGCACGCAGGTATGACCAACGCTCGTCGACTGCTCCAGCGCATAAAAAAGGCCTGCCGCCAGACGCTGCGGTGCATCATGCTCCCAACCCATCGCCAAAGCAATCCTGTCCGCCGTCTTGAAGCCAATGCCATCAATATCACGCGCCAGGCAGTAGGGGTTTTCTTTTATTCTCGTAATCGCCGTATTGCCATACACCGCCTGCAAACGCGCCGCATAGCCGCTCGACACACCGTTAGCCTCCAGAAACATCATCAGCTCACGCAGTCCCGACAGCTCCTTATAGGCCTCGCCAATCGCCACAGCCTTCTTCGCGCTGATGCCACGCACCTTCGCCAGCCGCTCGGGATAATTTCCCATGATATCCAGCGTGTCCTCACCGAACATATCGACAATTTTGGCCGCCGTTGCCGGACCAATGCCCTTCACGGCACCGGAGGCAAGAAAGCGTTCAATGCCGACGACAGACGTCGGCTGCACCACGCTGAGCGTCGCAGCATTGAACTGCTTGCCAAAGCGCGCGTGCTCCGTCCACTCGCCCTCCATAACCACGTTTTCACCCAGATAAGGCGCCGTCCCGTGATAAACTGCGCTAAAGCGTCCGTTTGCCTTGTTCTCTACGCGCAGCACACAGAACATACCGTCGTCGCTCTGAAACACTATATCGTCAATAACTGCTTCCAGTTTTTCCATTATTTCACCACCATGCAAAACAAACGTTTAAATCACTGCTATCATTATAACACACTTTCCTCATTTACGACAACAAATCGACTTTACAAGCATTATAAATTTCGCTATAATTAAAGTGTTATATAGTCTGCTGTTTTATCATGCAACAAGCCACAGACAGGCTAATTATTTTTTAATGAGGTGTAAGAATGCAACCAAAGAAATTTACCGGTAAACTAATCGCTATAGATATGTATAACTGCGGCGTCAACGAGCTCAATAATACTGAAAAAGCACAAGAGCTGCTGCTCGCAGGCTGCGAAGAATTCCATATGGAAAACAAGCACGTTATCTGCTCTCAGGAGGAAGGCCAAAGCGAATACTCTCTGCTCGCTGCCTGCAAGCAGGGCCATGTAACGCTGCACATTTATCCGGAGCTTGGCTTCATCGCTGCCGACATCTTCTCCTGCTTCGATGATGCAGATCCGGCAGGCATGGCTCGCTATCTGCGCCAGGCCTTCAACTGCGACAAGGCAAAAATCACGCTGCTTGACCGCGGTGACTTTGGCAGTAAATACGATATGAAGCCCAACCATCGCTCCAACATCAAATTTATCCGCCGTACCCAGAATGTTACGCAAAACGTTGGCGATAAACTGAAAAAAATGATGCTCAAGCCGCGTGGAATGTGAGCAAGCATGAAAAATGCAGGGGTTGTAAAGGCAGCCCCTGTTTTCATTATCAAAGGAGATAGATAAAATGAAATATTTAATGTGGGATATAGACGGCACTCTGCTGCTTTCCGGCGGCGCAGGCAAAGCAGCTATGATTAAGGTCATCAAGGATTATTATTTTCTTGACGCCTTTGATTTTACACACTCGCTGGCAGGCCGTACTGATTCCGATATCATCAAAAGCGTAGTAACTCGTCTGCGCGGCCGCTGCAACGCTGCCGAAACTGCAGGACTTTTAATCCGCTACCATATGGAGCTGCCGCACCAGCTCGAGCTGCACAAGGGCCGCATACTCAAAAACGTAGAAAAAACCTTGGCCTATTTTGCCCAGGCTGACAGCAAATACCTGAACTGCCTGCTTACAGGCAACACGCGCACCGGCGCACAGCTCAAGCTGGAGCATTATGACCTCAAAAAATATTTCAGCTTCGACCACAGCGTTTTTGGTGAAATCAGCGAAAACAGGGAGATGCTGGCGCAGGTTGCCCGTCACAGACTGTATATGCAGGACGAAAACGCTTCGGCAGCAGACCTCATCTTCATCGGTGACACGCCCAACGACGCCAAATGCGCCAACGCCATCGGTGCTCCCTGCCTCATCGTGCTGGAGGGCTCCGGCTATAAGCGCGAGGACTTCGACGAGGTGAAGCCGTGGAAGATTATCGATGTGCTGCCTGACGAGCCGCAGGAGCTGGAAGCACTGTTCGACGATTTGTATAAGCAATAACGGAGGCGCTATCATGAATTTCTCTAAGAAAATTTTCGCGCTGTCC
>JAIHZV010000238.1 GCA_022718015.1 Phascolarctobacterium sp.
GTCCATCCATAATCTTTATTTCCTGCTGCATTTCGCAAAAGAAATCCGCGAGGCAATTGCTAACGATACCTTCCCGGAATTCCGCGAAAGATTTTTAGAAAATTATCGTGCCTAAAAAGGATTTTTGCGATTTATAGAGAATATATATAGGTGATTGATTTGCATAGCGATTTAGCTGGCACATTCTGACAGCAGACTTTTGTCCACGTCTGCTTGTTATCATTAAATATGGAGGTGTACAATATGCAAGGTGGAGATACAATGGCTTTGATTAACTCCCTCTGGCCCTTCGTGCTGATGGGCGGCATATTCTATTTCATGCTGTATAAACCCCAGAAAAAAGAACAGCAGAAAAGACAGGATTTGTTAAACAGTCTGAAAGAAGGAGACGAGATTATTACCATTGGCGGTATTTACGGTACTATTACCGCTATTTCGGAAAAACGCGTGAAGGTAAAGGTTGCTGAAGGCGTGGAAATCGAAATGGCACGTAATGCTGTCAGCGGTTTTCAGAATCCCGCAAAGAACGCCTGATGAATCTAGGCGGGAAAGTTGAGCTGCGCAAACGTCTGAAGGCAGAGCGTGCCCGTCTGAGTGCGGAGCAGGCTGCCTTAAGCAGCGAGCAGGTTTCTCGTCACATACTGGCCTGTGATGCATACCGCAAGGCGCATTGCATCATGGGCTATTTAGCTTTTGGCAAGGAGCTGTCTGTGGATGTGGTGCTGCTGACGGCGTTGGCCGAGGGAAAAACAGTTGTGGTTCCCTTGGTGACTTCGGCGACGGAGATGACGCCTGTCGTGCTGCAGAATATGCACGACTTTGAGCTGGACCGCTATGGCATCCGCAGCGTGCGTCAGCCTGCTGTGCCATTTGCGCCGCAGGATATTGACCTGGTGCTTGTACCTGGTGTGGCCTTTGACCGCGAGGGCGGGCGCTTAGGCATGGGCGCAGGCTATTATGACCGCTTTCTGCCGCAGGCAAAAAGGGCAGTGCTCATGGGCGTGGCCTATGACTGTCTGCTGCAGAGCGAGCTGCCGAAGGATGAGTATGATGTTTGCATGCAGCTTTTAGCAAGTGAAAGCGGAGTAACCACTCTCAGTCCGCTTTAGCTTATATATTTAAAATCCTAAATACTAAGGGGGAAATTATTTTGCGTTGGAATGAACTCGGAAAATTTCTGATTATCGCGCTGGCGATTGTCGGTGGTTTTTGCGTATACATCTCGCCCTTGTCTAATTCCATTAAGCAAGGTCTTGATTTACAGGGTGGTACCCACGTTGTTTTGCAGGCTGTGGATACACCGGAGCTGAAGGTTGACGACGACGCCGTTAACCGCAGCGTGAAGGTTATTGAACGCCGTGTCAACGAGCTGGGCCTGACTGAGCCTGTTATTCAGCGCCAAGGCAAGGACCGTATTATTGTTGAGCTGCCGGGCGTAAAGGATCCGGAAAAGGCTATCGCTATGCTGGGCCGTACTGCTATGCTGCAATTCAAGGATGAAAGCGGCAAGGTTGTACTGACAGGCAGCGACCTGAAGGATGCTAAGGCGCAGGTTTCTCAAGGCAACCAGGCTGTTGTTGGTCTGGAATTCAGCGATGAGGGCGGCAAAAAATTTGCTGACCTGACCGCGCGTAATGTTGGCAAGAAAATTGCCATCGAGCTTGACGGCGAGGTGCTGACTGCTCCTGTTGTACAGGAAGCAATCACCGGCGGTCATGCACAAATCTCCGGCTCCCGTAATGTCGAGGAGGCTGAGCATCTGGCAATCCTGCTGCGCAGCGGCAGTCTGCCGGTAAAAATTGAGATTCTGGAAAACCGTACTGTTGGTCCGACCTTAGGTCAGGACTCCAAGGATAAGAGCATCAAGGCCTTTGGCATTGGTATCGCTGGTATCTTTGTCTTCATGCTGCTGTTCTATCGTCTGGCTGGTATTGTTGCAGACGTTGCTCTGCTGCTGTACGTAATGCTGCTGCTGCTCGTAATGCGTTATTTGGGCGCAACGCTGACTCTGCCCGGCATCGCAGGTATCATCCTGTCCGTCGGCATGGCAGTTGATGCGAACGTACTGATTTTTGAACGCTTCAAGGAAGAAGTAAAACGCGGCAAAACGCTGCGCAGTGCTATGGACTCCGGCTTTGGCCGTGCTATCGTAACCATCCTGGACTCCAACCTGACAGTCATCATCGTTGCCGTGATCCTTATGCTGGTATTCGGCACATGGTTCGGTGCTTCCACCGATGGTACTATCTACTCCT
>JAIHZV010000239.1 GCA_022718015.1 Phascolarctobacterium sp.
GGAGGTGGCGCAGGCCATCAAGTTCTTCAACAAGCATAAGCTGGCCGACGTACTTATTGTGGGCCGCGGCGGCGGTTCGATGGAGGATTTGTGGGCATTCAACGAGGAGGTCGCAGTACATGCTGTGGCAGCCTCGAAGATACCTGTTATCAGCGCTGTCGGTCATGAAACAGATTTTACGCTGTGTGATTTTGCTGCGGACGCGCGTGCGGCGACACCGTCGCAGGCTGCCGAAATGGCTGTTGCTGACGTGGAGGACTTTAAGCAGCGCGTGAGCTTCCTTTTGCAGCGCTGCACGAGCTTGATGCAATCGCGTCTGGCGCGGGAGGAGCATCGCCTTGAGGCTGCTGCTTCTTCGTGGGCGTTGCGTGATCCGGAGCGCTTGTTTGCGCATCAGTTGCAGCGTGTGGATATGGCCTCGCAGAGGCTTGCTGATGCTATGCTACATCTCGAGGAGCAAAAGCAGCATGCCTTCGCCTTGGCGGCAGCGAAGCTGGACGGCATTAGTCCGCTGGCGGTGCTGGGCAGAGGCTACAGCGTAACGCAGAAGGATTATGCTGTTATCAGAAGCACGCAGCAGGTGACTTGGGGTGACGAAATCGTTACTACGGTTGAGGACGGCACGATAACCTCTGTTGTACAGCAGGTGGAAAGGCGGTAAAAGCTATGGCAGTAAAGAAGATTGCTAAAAATATAAAGTTTGAAGACGCATTGAGTGAGCTGGAGCAGCAGGTGAAGCTGCTCGAAAGCGGCGAGCTTCCGTTGGAGGAGGCGCTTGATATTTTCCGTTATGGCGTGGAGCTGAGCAAGGTCTGCACCAGTAAGCTGGAAACGGTCAAGCAGGAGGTAGAAAAAATCGTCGTTGCTAGTGGTGGCGACGCTGACTATAAATTAGAAGCATTTCAGGATTTGGAGGCAAAATAATGGACTTTAAAACTTATTATGCTAATCAGCAGAAGCTGGTAGAGAATTATTTGCAAAACCGTATTGCAAAAAAAGGTATTTCCAAGGTAGATGAGGCGATGGAATACAGCCTGATGGCCGGAGGCAAGCGCATCCGTCCGATTCTTTTGATGGCAACGGCTGAGGCTTTGGGCAGCAAGGGCTATAACTATCTGCCGGTAGCCTGCGGTCTGGAAATGATTCATACATATTCCCTGATTCATGATGACCTGCCCTGCATGGATAATGATGATTATCGTCGTGGCCGCCTGACCAACCATAAGGTTTTTGGCGAGGCGATGGCTGTGCTGGCTGGCGACGGTCTGCTGACGCTGGCCTTTGAGGTTATGCTGGAGCAGAAAAATGTTGAGCCGAAGGCTTTGATTGAAACTGTACGCGAGATGGCTATGTGCGCAGGTAATTTCGGCATGGTCGGCGGTCAGGGCCTCGACCTTGAATATGAAGGCAAGCAGATTACGCCGGAGGCGCTGCGCAAGCTGCACAGCGGCAAAACCGGCGCTTTGTTCATCGCTGCTATCCGCGGTGGTGCGCATCTGGCAGGTGCGACGGAGGAGCAGCTGCTGGCACTGACGAAGTTTGCTGACCTGCTTGGTCTGGCGTTCCAGATTACGGATGATATTCTGGACGTTGAAGGCACCGAGGAAGAGCTGGGCAAGCCTGTAGGCAGTGACGCGAAAAATCACAAGTCTACCTATGTAAGTCTGTACGGCTTGGAGGCAGCGCATGAGCTGGCTGAGAAGACTGTCAACGAAGCGCTGGAGTGCCTGACGATGTTCGGTGAAAATGCAGAGCCGCTGAGAGAAATCACCAGAATGATGACTAATCGCAAGAAATAAGTCTAGTATACCCTTGGATTAGCAATAGAATAAATGGGTATATAAAGAGGAAAATATATGGCAGAAAACAATTTATTAGATAAAATTAATTCGCCTGCTGACGTTAAAAAGCTTTCTGATGAACAGCTCAAGCAGCTGGCAGCGGAAATCAGACAGCTGCTGATTAAGGTTATTTCGCATACAGGCGGCCATCTGGCACCGAACCTTGGCGTGGTCGAGCTGACCTTAGCTCTGCATAAGGTGTTCAATACGCCGCAGGATAAGCTGGTTTTTGACGTTGGCCATCAGGCATATATTCATAAGGTACAAGACCATATTTATTTACTATTGATACAAACCATTGCCAATGTCCGCCTTCACTTACACAGTATTCTAAAACTTCTTCTTTGGATACATCAGTTCCAAGAAGGGCGTTCATCTTGTCTACTTCTAATGGAAGGCGGATCTGTT
>JAIHZV010000240.1 GCA_022718015.1 Phascolarctobacterium sp.
TAGTCGGGGTTGACGTCGTTCATGGTGATGCCAACGTCGTAAAGCGCGTTGACAAGACCGGGGCCGCCGATAACATAGGCGCTGCAGCCGGGAGCCTGCGAATGAATGAATTTGGCTGTGGCCTGGGCGCTGGTGTAGAAATGGCTTTCGTCAACCTCCAGTCCCAGACGCAGCAGCTTCTGCTGCAGCTCCTTCGGACTGCGCTCGCTGGCGTTGGTCAGGAACAAAAAGCTTTTCTTTTGCTCATACAGCCAGCTGACGAATTCCTTGACACCGGGCAGCAGACGGTTGCCGTGATAGATAACGCCGTCCATATCGCAGATGTAGCCCTTTTTACTGCGCAGCTCTGTTAATAATTGTTGATATTTTTCTTGTTCAGTCATAGCTTTATCCTCTTTATTTCTTCATAGTCTACATCTCTATTATGGAAGAAAAAAATTGATTTTACAAGCGCCTGCAAGGGTGAAAATCGAAGAAATAGTTAAAAGTTTGTAAAATAATATAGCTATGAGAGCAGTTTTAACCATAAAAGCTATAAAAAGACGCCTGTTGCAGAAAAGGTTGACAGCAGCCTGCTTGAGTGGTAAAATAAAATATTTTTGACAATAAAAAACGGGCGTGCTACAATATATTTATCAAGTTTATATTCTTAGGAGGGTTGAAAATGTTTGCTGCAGGTGACCGAGTTGTTTATCCTCTGCATGGTGGCGCGATTGTCAAAGATATAGAGGCGCGTGAGCAGGGTGGTTTAAGGGTTGAGTATTATATTTTACAGATGCTTTTTGACAGCATGACTGTTTCTGTGCCGGTGAAGAACGCAGAAAAGCTGGGCTTGCGTTATATTGGCGATGAAGAGACCTTGCAGACGATTGCTTCTGTTTTGCATGAGGTTCCTGATGTTGTTTCTGTAAAAAGTATTTCCTGGAATAAGCGCTTCCAGCTGTACATGGACAAGATTAAGAGCGGCAGTGTCACCGAGGTAGCAAAAATTTTTAAAATCCTGATGCTTTTGGAGCATGGCAAAAAAATCTCTGTGGGCGAGCGCAGACTGCTGCATAGCACGAAGCAGATTCTGCAGAGCGAGGTTATGCTTATCCGCAATATTGATGCTAATGAGGCCGGCAGCTGGCTTGATGAATGCTGCAATTTTTCCAATTGAAATTTTGGGCTGTCTGCGGACGGCCCTTTTTATTTTTCTTTGCAGATATTTTGCATGAATGTCAATGTTTTCTAAGAAAAGTTACTTGTTTTTTGCGCTGGTTAGCTGTATCATTATAATTGATATACTAGCAGGTTGCTAGATTATCTAAAAATTTTACGGAAAGGAGGAAAAGTGATGCTGAAGAAAATTATTAGCCTGACTATTTCGCTGATTATTATTATTACCGGACTCATACTGACAGACACTAGTCTGCCCTTTCTTTCGAATTACTTGGGCTATGATTTGCACGGCAATGGACTGATGGGCATAACCTTTGCCAGCATGATTCTGGTGCTGCCGGGCCTGTTCATTTTTTCCTGGCTGGCGCTGGTGCTGTCGCCGTTTATTACGAATGCTTTGTTCAATTATGCAGAGCGTATGACTGCTTCTTTGTCGAAGGTGCCGACGAGCGACATTCTCGTCATGATTTTCGGTATCGGTATCGGCTTGATTCTGGCGAATCTTATTGGCGGTGCGTTCTCGCGTCTGCCGCTCGTAGGACCGTATATCCCCATTGTGCTGAGCCTGATTTTGTCCGTTATAGGCGCGAAGCTGGCTCTGCGCAAGCATAACGACATCGTCAGCTTTTTCAACCGTATCCCGAGCCGCAAGGCGGTGAAGGCTCCGGCTGCTGACGATGAGGATGTGCTGGCTGGTCCCTTGGGCGACCGCCTGTACAGCAGCAACAAGCTGCTCGATACAAGTGTAATTATTGATGGCCGTCTGATGGATATTATGGCCTCCGGCTTTCTGGACGGCAAGCTTGTCGTGCCGAATTTTGTGCTCGAGGAGCTGCAGAAGCTGTCGGATTCTGCTGATAATCTGAAGCGTGCCAAGGGCCGCCGCGGTCTGGATTTAGTTCATGATTTGCAAATCAGCTACAAGAATTATGTGCTCATCGTCGATAACGATTATGACGACCTTGAGGGCGTGGATGCGAAGCTGGTGCGTCTGGCGAAGCAGGCCAATGCGGATATTATTACCAACGATTATAATCTGAACAAGGTTGCCGGTATTCAGGGCGTTAAGGTGCTGAATATC
>JAIHZV010000012.1 GCA_022718015.1 Phascolarctobacterium sp.
CTAGTATAGATTTTTTCAACAGAAACTTCTACAACTCCGCTAACTATTGTGCCAACGACAACACCTGCAGTTCCAAATACTATTTTACCTGCGATACCATAAACAGCTTCGCTAGCCTGCTCTGCGCTTCCAATATTCACGTTACCACCTGCTTTTACGCTTACGCTGCTCCTCCTCAAGTCCTGACCAAAGCACTACAAGACCTGCATGAGCCGCAGCTTTTTTAGTTGTTTATTTTTCTACCAAGCTGTAGCTTTCCGCTATCAGCTCCTGCACAAGCGCCATATCCAAATCCTTCTTCAGCAGAACGGTCAGCCAATGCTTTTTATTCATATGATATGCCGGATAAAAGCTCACCCTATCAACCAACTGCGTAATCTTCTCCGGTGGCAGCTTGATATTCATAATATCAACACGTCCTGCCTGCTCTATGCCCAAGCTTTTATAAGGAATAGTCGTCAGCAAAGCATACCACTTGTTTTTTCTAGCCGTCTTCAGCGTAAAAGCATACGGCGTATCCGCCCACGGCGCCTCCGGCACCGTTCCAAAGGTTTGCGAGCAGTAGGCAAGCAGCTGCAGCTTCACGTTGCTCTTCACCAAGCACTGCTCCTTCAGCTCCTCAAGCAGCGCCTCCACCTTCTCCCTCACGCTCATGACATAGCCGCTGATATTATCCGGCACGTTAAAGGGCAGATACTCTTCATCCGTGTCGCTGTCAAAAACATTTACTTCCAGCCTTCTGCCAGCAATCGTCACCTTTACATAAAACTCTGTACCATCAAGCGCCTTCTGCAGGCTGAGCGTATCAGCAAGCGCCACAAAGCCATAGGCCAACGCCTTTTCTCTATTCACATCATATTGCTCTAAAATTGGATAAAGCATAGTTAAGTATCACTGCTTTCTCTTATTAAAATGCTTTAGGCAGCTCAAGCCCTAAGAGAGCAAAAACAAGTAAGCAAGGCGAGAACTCTTACGCGCTCTGCTTACATAGACGGCTGCCAGCCAACCTCAAAACCATTGAAGGCCGCACTTCTATACATCTCAGGCAGTCTTTCATCATTGTACCCATAAAAATCATCTTGAAAGACATTTATCAAAGCCGGTTTATCAAGAAACTCCTTATTACGAGTAACGATTCTTGTCATATAAAACGGAACAGTCAGCTTATCACGCTTGCTGCCATTACACTTTTTGCAAGACTGAACAAAATTCCACACTTTGTCATCCTTTACAAACGACCAAGGAATAAAATGATCAACCTCGCACATTCCGTTCAATTCACTGCCGCAATAAAAACAGGTATGCTCATGCAACGCATCAAAGAAGAATGTTCTATACTTGCTCAAGTCAACCCTTTGTGAAGAGTCATCCAGGCAGCCAGCAATATTATACGCCAACTCCTTATTATTGACGCTCTCCAGAAATTTAATCCATTCAAAATAGTTAAGTTTGCCAATAATATAAGCATACTTTACTAAAAAGACATACGCAAAATAGTTGAATTGAATTTTCGTTTTATCCTTATCAAATCCATAGATAATATAACGAAAATCTGTACAAAGCGCACCCACTACATATTTAGAACAATCCCTCACTGCTCCACTGATTAATCTTTCTTTTTCTATCTGTGTAAGACGTTCAAACGGCATTTCTGGACATATATAATTATTTTCACTTATTTCATTAATCAAATTCGCTATAGCTGATTTCGTACTACTTCCTGGACGAATCTGATTCAGATGGTGTTTTACGATTAGATTCCAATAAATCTCTGTGAATCTGCTAAAAATATCTATCATAGACAGCTCGAGTTTTTCGTTGACATTATAGATATTATCCAAAATAGACTTTAAGAAGCAGAATTTATAGCTAGTTTTAAATCTTGACCTTGTATTAAAGAGATTATTAATAGCGCTCCAAAGCTCATCATCCGAATGAAAGCTATTGTCAATTTGATGTTCTTTTAATAACCAGCCAGGCACTGTCAATTCAATCACCTACTTAAATCAGTCTTTATCATCATACCCGGTGATGACTCTAATCTGCTTAACCTGCTTTATTAATTCGCTGGCGGCATAAAATCTCCTGCTAAAGGTTTCACAAAATCATCTAGGCTTCTGAAGTTATTAAATACTTGCCTTCTCTAATGTCAGCTATACGTTAATAAGGATAAACAAAAAGCTGGCCACCTAGAGCAAAGACTCTAGATTGCCAGCTTTTTCATAAGGACAAATCAGATCCTTATTGATTTGTTCATCCACCGTTTATTTCAAGCACATCCATATCGAGTTAACGATAAAAAGTGTGTATTTTTGGCTGGTGGAGGTGAGGGGAGTCGAACCCCTGTCCGAAAATATTGCCATACAACTTTCTCCGAGCGCAGACGTCATATTATGTTTCGCGCTGCGACTGCCTGACGACGGGCCTTCACATTGCTAGCCTAAAGAGTTTCCCGCACGGCCTATAGGCATCAGCCCTACGGTATCCCACAATTGACTGTCATTCCTCACCCATGGGAGGAGGCTCAGAGACAGTTAGCAGATTAAGCTGCTAAAGCGTATTCTTGTTCAGCGTTTATATTTAAACGTGCCCACCGATTATCGTGCAGATGGAACCACGGCTCGCTTATCATACCGCACCTACCCCCGTCGAAACCAGTACACCCCCAAATAGGGAATATATCGGTAAAGAGCCGATACGCTATATTGATATTGTACTATGGATTAAACAAAAAGTCAAACGCCAGCCTTTGAAGAATTTGTAAATCCTACGCCTCTCAGCGATTCCTATCCTTCAGCGCTCGCTCCATCTCGCGCTTCGCATCACGCTTCGCCATATCCTGACGCTTATCGTAGAGCTTCTTGCCTACCGCCAGCGCCAGCTCCAGCTTCACCAAGCCATGCTTAAAGTACAGCTTGAGCGGCACCAGCGCATAGCCCTTCTCCTTCACCTTGCCGATAAGCTTATTGATTTCGGCACGGTGCAGCAGCAGGCGGCGGCTGCGCAGCGGGTCATGGTTAAAAATATTGCCATGGTCATAGGGACTTATATGCAGGTTATAAACAAAGACCTCCGCCCTGCGCGTTACCTGCGCATAGCTGTCCTTCATATTCGCCTTGCCTGCACGCAGCGACTTCACCTCTGTGCCGGTCAGCGAAATGCCGGCCTCAAAGGTTTCATAAATCGTAAAGTCATGGCGTGCCTTACGGTTTTCTGCTATAATTTTAATCTTTTCTTCTGCCATAATTATCTGCTTTTCCTCTTCCGACTCTTCTTACCGGACTTGCTGCTCTTAGCACTGCTCTTCGGTGCAGGCTTGCCGTGCTTAGCACTGCGGCGTCCGGCCTCCTTATTCTTCGCACCCTTGCGCGAATGCTTTTTCTTCTGCGTTTCCGCGCTCAGCGCTGCTCGCTTGCTGCTAAAGCCGCTGCTCGGCTTCTGCTTCATCAGCAGCTGCTGGCGGATATGCTCACGCACACCTGCGTTCTCTCCGGCCATGATGAAATCAATGCTCACATCGCTGATATTGACCTGCAGCACCTCGATACGCACCTTATCGCCTAATCTATAGGTATTACCGCTGTGCGTGCCCACGAGGGCGTAGCGCTCCTCATAATATTCGTAGTAATCGTCCATCAGGCTGGAGATATGCACCAGTCCCTCCACGCCGTTCGGCAGCTCGACAAACATGCCAAATGCCGTCACGCCGGAGATAACACCGTCATATTCCTCGCCAATATGGTCTGCCATATATTCGCACATCTTCAGGTCGACGGTCGCACGCTCGGCATCTGCCGCCGCACGCTCACGCACGGACGAATGCTCGGCAATCATATCCAGCTTATCCTCCAGCTTTTCGGCGTCGTCCTGCTTCAGCGTCGGCTTAGCCATCCACGCACGCAGCAGGCGGTGCACGATAAGGTCAGGATAACGACGGATGGGCGAGGTGAAATGCGTATAATACTTCGCCGCCAGGCCAAAGTGACCGATGTTGTCCGTCTGGTAGACTGCCTGCTTCATCGAGCGCAGCGCCACCGTCGTCACCAGACGCTCCTCCGGACGGCCGGAGATTTCCTTCACGGCCTGCTGAATATCCTTCGGCTCCGTTTCTTCCTTGACGATGAACTTGATATTAAAGTTGGCCAGCAGCTTCGCAAAATCCTGCATTTTTTCTTCATTCGGCAGGTCATGCACGCGGTAAATAAACGGCCAGTGCTGATTAAACATATGCTGCGCTACCGTCTCGTTCGCCGCCAGCATGAACTCCTCAATAACCGACTCGGCATTGCCATGAATGCGCTGCACGATGTCGATTGGATGCAGCTTCTCGTCAAGAATAACCTTCTGCTCCGGCAAATCGAAGTCCACCGCACCACGACGCGCACGCTTATCATGCAGAATCTGGCGCAACTCGTCCATATGTGCCACCATCGGCAGGATGTCGGCATATTTTTCGCACAGCTCCTTATCGCCTGCCAAAATCGCTCTCACGATGTTGTAGCTCAGGCGATGGCGTACATTGATAACCGCCGGGAAAATCTCGTAGCTGAGCACCTTGCCCAGCTTATCAATATGCATTTCGCAGGCCATAGACAGACGATCCTCGCCTGCGTTCAGACTGCAGATACCGTTCGACAAGCGCTCCGGCAGCATCGGCAGCACGCGGTCGACAAGATAAACGCTGGTGCCGCGGTCGCGTGCTTCCTTATCCAGAATGCTGTCCTCGGTAACATAATAGCTGACGTCCGCAATATAAACGCCCAGCAGATATTCATTTTCGCTCAGCTGCTCTACGTAAACAGCATCGTCCAGGTCCTTCGCATCCTCGCCGTCGACAGTCACGACAGTGCGCTCACGCAGGTCACGGCGGCCTGCCAGCTCGCTCTTTTTAATCACCTTCGGCACCTTGCGCGAAGCCTCGAGCACCTCGTCCGGGAAGGTCAGCGGCAGGTCATTTTGCTTGATAATCGACAAAATCTCCAGGCCTACATCGCCAATATTGCCCAGCACCTCGGTAACCCTGCCCTCGGCCTTGCGATGCTCCTGCGGCCATTCGGTGATTTCTACAACGACCTTCTGTCCATCCTTTGCGCCGTTGAAATTTTTGCGCATAATATATACGTCCTGACCGATGCGCTTGTCGTCAGGCGTTACAAAGGCAAAATCCTCACTTTGGGTGAAGATGCCCACAACCTTGTTGTTCGCATGCGTGATAATACGCAGAATCTCGCCCTCAGGCTTTTTGCCCTGCGCCGCATTGTTCACACGCGCCAGCACGCGGTCATTATTCATTGCGCCATGCAGAGCACGCGGCGGAATGAACACGTCCGGCCTGTCGCCCTTGTTATCCGGGATAACGAAGCCAAAGCCCTTGCTCGTGAGCTGGAAGCGTCCTGCCACCAGGCCCATCTTCTCAGGCAGGCCGTAGGTCTCGAAGCGCGTCTTGATAATCTCGCCGTTCTGCTCCAGCGCCAGCAGCTCGTCCCAAAACTTGTTGGGATTCACCTCACGCCCCAGCGCATCCACCAGCTCCTCCGAGGTCATCGGCGCATAGCTTTCCTCACGCATAAAGCTTAAAATTTTTTCACGTACATCTTTCGTCTGCATAATGTTTACCTCTACTATTCTTCACCCTCGCCTGCTGCGAGCTTGCGCGACGGCTGCGGCGCTTCGTCCACAATCATCATCTTCGACAGGCATTCCGCCAGCAGCGTTCCGTCCTTTTTGCAGATTGTACCCTGCATTTCGACAAGACGCCCCTTGCGCCTGAGCTCACGCCCGGTGCAGACAACCTCTTCGCCAATAGCCAGCGGCTGACGGTAGCGGATTTCTATCTTCGCCGTATAGGAAGGCTTGCCCTCCTTCGCAAAAAGATAATTGCCCGTCACCTCGTCGAGCAGCACGGCCACCAGACCTCCGTGCATACGGCCGGGATAGCTTTGATGCTCCCTGCGCGGCGTAAAATAAGCCGTGCACTTGTCATCATCAAGCTCAAAGCGCATATGCAGGCCCGTCGGGTTATCCTTGCCGCAGGCAAAGCACCAGCTATAGGCATTATTCTCTAAAATTGTTTTATCCATCTTATGTTTCCTCAAAAAAACTTGCTATCTCACAAAAAACCTGCTCATGCTCCACGTCCAGCGTAAGAATATGGCCGCTGTGCCTGAACCAGACAAGCTTCTTCACCGCTGTCTGCAGGTTGTCATAAATATATTCCGCGCTCTTGGGCTTCACCGTGTGCTCAACCTTAGACTGCAGCACAAGGCAGGGAATATTAATCCGTCCCAAAAGCTTCTCTCTGCACTCCTTGAGCAGCGCAAACAGGCTCATAAGCGGCTTCGTCGGCATTCTGTCGTAGGAAATGCAATATTTGTCCAGCTCATGATAATTCTTTTTTGACTTAGGCAGGTAGTGTATAAAAAAGCGCAGCAGCGGCAAAAGCGGCGCACGCTTATCCTGTACATAAATAGGTGTCGAGATAAAGACCGCCTTCTTCACCGGCAGCAGCGCCGCCAGCTTGATGGCCAGCAGTCCGCCCATCGACAGGCCTGCAACATACACGTCCTCATAGCGCCCCAGAAGGCCCTCACAGGCATCCTTTGCTGCAGAATACCAATCCTCCGCTGTCGTGCGCTCCAGGTCGCCTACGCTCGTGCCGTGGCCCGGCAGACGCCTGCACAGCACCGTATAGCCCAGCTGATTCAGGTAATTGCCGAGCGGCAGCATCTCCGACGGCGTGCCCGTATAGCCATGAATCAAAAGCACCGCTTTTCTATTGCTTCCTTCCAGCAGAAAGGTTTTTGCACCATCTATAACTTGCAACAGTTTCACCTCAACTATATACTTATACAAGTTATATTATAACATAAATCAAAGGCAAGTGTTGAAAAGAAAGTGAAGTTTAAAAAATAAAAAGAGAGCTGATGCGCTCATACCCTCTCTGCCGTCAGCGACAAAGGGGTATTCCCATCAGCTCCACTATAATCTTTTATTTTGCTGCTGCTTCCTTAATGATTTCATAAGTCCAGCGAGCAGTGTTGTACAAATCCTCTTCCTTCAGGTATTCCTCAGTGGTATGCACGTTGCTCATGCCCGTTGCCAATAAGCCGCAGGGCAGGCCGTAGCCGCACAGATAGTTGCCGTCGCTGCAGCCGCCGGTGGTTTTCAGCTCAACAGGGAAGCCAAGCTTCTCGGCTGCGCTCGCTGCCAGCTTGATGCACTCGTGGTCCTTGTTCAGCTCCACAGCCGGACAGCCCTCGACAACCTCAACCTCAACCTCGCCGTGACCAGCCTCAACAACCTCTTTAATCAGCGCCATGGTGGAAGCCTTGAGTGCCTCCAGACGCGGAACGTTCAAGGAGCGCATATCGATAACGAACTTAGCCTCAGGGCAGACGATGTTCGTGCCAATGCCTGCGTTGAACAGGCCGATATTGAACGTCGTCTCTGCGTCCAGACGGCCATAACCGGGCAGCTTGCTCAAAGCCTCTGCTGCCAGCATAATCGCATTCACGCCTTCCTCCGGCGCAATGCCTGCATGAGCAGACTTGCCCTTGACGGTTACATAAATATCGTACAGCTTCGGTGCAGCATAAGTGATTTCGCCTGGGTCGCCGCCGATATCCATGCAATAGCCATAATCAGCCTTAATCCAGGATTTATCGAGATTAACTACGCCCAGGCAGCCAATCTCCTCGCTGATGGTGAAGCACAGCTGCACATCGCCATGCGGCACGCCGTCCTCCTTCAGCGCACGGACTGCCTCCAGCATAGCAGCAACGCCAACCTTGTCGTCACCGCCAAGCGTGGTCGTGCCATCGCTGTAGAGCACGCCGTCCTTGCGGACAACCTTCGTGCCCGTCGTCGGCGCTACAGAGTCCATGTGTGCCTCGAAGAACAGGCGCGGTGCGTCAGGAACGTTGCCCTTCACATACGCCCATACGTTGCCGCAGTTGCCGCCGGTCTTTTCGTTGGCCTTGTCCATCTCCGGCTCCAGGCCAAGCTCGCGCAGCTTTGCCATAATCAGCTCCGCCTCTTCCTTCTCGCCCTTGCTGGGGCAGGGAATGCTGACCAGATCTATAAATTCGTTTATCAATCTGTCTTTGTTAATCAATTTAGTCACCTCGTGAAATAAAGTATGAGCTTATTATAGCATTATCGTCAGGAGAAAGCAAAAAAGCGCGGACTGCCTCCGCGCTTTTCTTATGCACTCATTTCAGCTTCGTATCCTCAAACTCTGTGCACTTATAATAATTGTCAATTTTCCAGTTCAGCTTGTCGAGCGTTTCCTGCATCTGCGCCATACGCTCCACGAGCTTGGCGCGCTCCTCGATAAGAAGCTCCTTGCGTGCTGCGCGCGTCTTGTCGCCCTCGCCAAACAGCGTCACATATTCAATCAGGCTTTCCACCGACAGCCCTGCGCCACGCATACATTTGGCGAACTGCACCCAATTGCAGTCAGTCTCGCTGTAATCGCGAATGCCGCTCTCATTGCGCGTCACAGGCGGAATCAGGCCAATGCGCTCATAATAACGCAGCGTGTCCGCGCTGATATCATATAATTTGCTGACCTCGTTAATCTTCATAGCAATAACCTCCAGTGTCCGGGCTTTATTTGCCTATATTGTAACACTTAGAGTGCGCTCAAAGTCAAGAGGAATTTACCCCGGAAATGCAAAAAAACCTGCCCTTTTCAGGGCAGGCCCGCTTGTTTAAAAATTAAAGAGCGTTAATTTTCTTTGCAAGTCTGGATTTTTTGCGAGCTGCAGCATTCTTATGGATAATGCCTTTGCGAGCTGCTTTATCAAGCAAACCGGTAGCAGCAGCCATAGTAGCTTGAGCGTCTTCTTTAGCACCGTTAGCAGCCAGAGCTTCTACTTTGCGAGCTGCATTGCGGAGAGCGGCCTTAATCGGAGCGTTTTTAGCACGACGTTCTGCGTCGGTCTTTACACTGCGGATGGAAGATTTAATGTTCGGCAACGAATTTCACCTCCTGAATATTCTTGTACTGCAATATTCTAACATACTATGATGTTTTATGCAAGTATTTTTGAAGAAATTATCTTATTCTACGGTAACACTTTTTGCAAGGTTACGCGGTTTATCAACATCGAGGCCCTTAGCAACGCTTACATAGTAGCCCATGAGCTGCAGCGGAATAACTGCCAGGCTGGTCATGAAGTGCTCATCGGTCTTCGGAATGTAAACGGTGAAGTCAGCGGTGTCCTCAATATTGTAATTGCCATAGGTCGTCAGGCCCATGAGGTAAGCGCCACGGCTCTTGCATTCTACCATGTTGCTGACGGTCTTTTCGTACAGCTCGCCCTGAGTCAGCACGCCGATAACCAGAGTGCCGTTTTCAATCAGGCTGATGGTGCCATGCTTAAGCTCGCCTGCTGCATAGGCTTCGCTGTGGATGTAGGAGATTTCCTTCATCTTCAGGCTGCCCTCGAGGCTGACAGCATAGTCCAGACCACGACCGATGAAGAAGATATCCTTCGCGTTGAGCTGTTTAGCAGCAAACCATTGGATACGCTCCTTATCCTCGATAATCTTTTGGATTTTGTCCGGCAGCTGAGCCAGCTCCTCCAGCAGAGCTGCATATTTTTCGTCATCAATCGTGCCGCGAACCTTAGCAAACTGCATTGCCAGGCAATAAGCAGCGATGAGCTGAGTGCTGTAGGCCTTCGTCGTCGCTACAGCGATTTCCGGACCTGCCAGCGTATAGAATACATTGTCTGCCTCACGCGCAATGGAGCTGCCAACTACGTTGACAATGCCCATGGTTTTGATGCCCTTGTCCTTCGCCAGACGCAGAGCTGCCAGGCTGTCTGCCGTCTCGCCGCTTTGGCTGACAATGATAACCAGCTCGTTTTTCGACAGCAGCGGCTTGCGATAACGGAACTCGGAAGCCAGCTCGGTGCGTACAGGAATCTGCGCCAGGTCTTCAATAACATATTGCGCAGCTACGCCAACATGATAAGCACTGCCGCAGGCAACAATGCAGATTTGGTCGATTTTCTTGATATCGTCGTCGCTCAGGCCGACAGCGCTCATATCCAGCTTGCCGTCAACCATAACAGAGTTCAGCGTATCGCGTACAGCCTTCGGCTGCTCATGGATTTCCTTCATCATGAAATGCTCAAAGCCAGCCTTTTCTGCTGCTTCAGCGTCCCATTTGATTTCGGTCAGCGGTTTTTCGATTTCTTCCTCGTCCAGGTTGAAGAAGGTTACATGGCCGTTCGCCAAACGCGCCATCTCCAGGTTGCCGATGTAGTATACGTTACGCGCATATTTCAAAATAGCCGGAACGTCGCTGGCAACATAGCATTCGCCGTCATGCACGCCGATAATCATCGGGCTGTCCTTACGTGCTACATAAATTTCGCCTGGATATTCCTTGAACATAACTGCCAGCGCATAGGAGCCGCGGATACGCACCATAGCATGGCTCAGTGCATCAGTCGGCGTATGGTCATATTTTTTATAATAATAATCGATAAGCTTTACAGCAACCTCGGTATCAGTCTGAGAGTAGAAGCTATAGCCGTTATGAATCAGCTTTTCCTTCAGCTCCTGATAGTTTTCGATAATACCGTTATGAACTGCCACAACATTGCCGTCAGCGCTCACATGCGGATGCGCATTCGTTTCGGACGGCTCGCCGTGCGTTGCCCAACGGGTATGACCGATGCCGCAGGTACCAATGAGGCTTTGTCCGCCGTTAGTTTTAGCGTACAGCGCCTTCAGGCGGCCCTTCGCCTTAACAATCTGCGCAGGCTCCTCGCCATTGCGTACAGCAAGGCCTGCAGAATCATAGCCACGATACTCCAGCTTGGACAGACCGTCTAACAGAATCGGCGCAGCCTGCTGTTTACCACAAAATCCAACAATACCACACATACAATTTTCCTCGTTTTTCTTAAAATTTTCTTCTAGCTTTATGCTTCAAAGCCATTGGGGTTTTTCTTCTGCCAGTTCCACGAATCGCGGCACATATCCTCTATGCCGTATTCTGCCTTCCAGCCCAGCTTTTCATAAGCCTTCGCCGGGTCAGAATAGCAGGCAGCAATATCGCCTGCACGACGCGGAGCGATGACATAAGGAATCTCCACTCCCGTAGCCTTGGCAAATGCCTTAACTATATCCAGCACGGAATAACCGATGCCAGTACCTAAATTATACACCTCTACGCCGCATTTGTCAGCAATAGCCTTCAAAGCCTTCACATGACCGCGCGCCAAATCCACAACATGGATATAATCGCGCACGCCTGTGCCGTCCGGTGTAGCGTAATCGTCGCCAAAAATATTCAAATGGTCAAGACGGCCTACGGCAACCTGCGTAATATAAGGCATCAGGTTATTGGGCACGCCGTTCGGATTCTCGCCGATCAGGCCGCTCTTGTGCGCGCCAATCGGGTTGAAGTAGCGCAGAAGCACCACATTCCATTCATGGTCTGCCACATACATATCCTGCAGAATCTGCTCCAGCATTGCCTTCGTCTGACCATAGGGGTTCGTGCATTTGCCCAGCGGACAGGTTTCCGGAATAGGAATCTGCGCCGGATTGCCATAAACAGTTGCCGACGAGCTGAAAATAATATTTTTGCAGCCATGCTTGCGCATCACGTCGAGCAGCACGAGCGTACCGTTGATATTATTATCATAATACTCCCACGGCTTCTGCACGCTCTCGCCAACGGCCTTCAGTCCTGCGAAATGAATGCAGCAGTCAAAGCTGTGCTCCGCAAAAACCTTTTCCAAGGCCTCACGGTCGCGAATATCCGCTTCATAGAACGGAACAGCCTGACCGGCGATTTCTTCCACACGCTGCAGCGCCAGCTTGCAGGAGTTGACCAGATTATCTACCACCACAACGCTGTGACCGGCGCTGAGCAGCTCAATGACAGTATGCGAGCCGATAAAGCCGGCGCCGCCTGTTACCAGTATTTTCATTGATAATCACCTCATCTGATTGTATCATATCTCATACCTATAGTGAAGCATCTTCAGCTTAACTGCTGCCGAAAAAATCAACAATCACATTCACCATAATATAGCACACAAAGCAGCATAAAGCAACTTGCAGCAGCAGAAGAAATTCATTCAATATATTAATCAAATTTCAATATGACTGTAAAATCAGCGTTAAACATTCAACTACACTTAAATTATATTATACACTATTTTTAACAACTCTGCCACGAAAATTTCTGTAAACTAGTACAATGTATCCCCTGTTATGACAAAATGGCCGGAGCGATAAGCCCCAGCCATTTTGTTGCATTTGTTATTTTTGTATAAGGTTAGTTAAGCTAATCAGAAGCTCCAGCGAACGCCTGCGTTCCATTGCCACGGAGTAGCAACGTTGCCGCCGTAGGTCTTTTCAACATCGAAGTACAGATGAGTTGCTTCGCTAAGATTGAGGTTCGTGCCTACGCCAACCTCCCACCAGCCGCCGCCGAGGTCTTGCTCAAAGCTTGCAGTACCTGCGCCGCTCATGGTTGCTTTAGTTTCGCCA
>JAIHZV010000241.1 GCA_022718015.1 Phascolarctobacterium sp.
CCCTCAGCAACACCTTCCGTGCTCTCAGGTACAAATAAAATCTTTATCGTCGCAAAAATTATGCGCAAATCCTCCCAAAAGCTGGGATTAGAAATATACATCAAATCCATCTGCAGCTTGTCATATGGAGTCGTATTGTACTTGCCATACACCTGCGCATAGCCTGTAAGACCAGCCTTCGCCTGCAAGCGCAGGGAAAATTCCGGCATCTCCTTCACATATTGGCTGGCAATCTCTGGACGCTCCGGACGCGGACCAACAACGCTCATGCTGCCGCCGATGATATTCAAAAGCTGCGACAGCTCGTCAATACGTACCTTGCGGATGAAATGACCTACCTTCGTAATGCGGTCGTCCTTATCGCCCGTCGAAAGCCTTGCTACGCCGTCCTTCTCTGCATCCACGCGCATCGAGCGGAACTTAAGCACATCGAACTCCTTGCCATCCTGCGTCAGGCGGCGCTGTTTATAGAACACTGGGCCGCCATCTGTTTTAATAGCAATAGCCGTAATCAGCATCAGCGGCGAAATTACCAGAAACAGTGCACATGCGGAAACAACGTCGAAAGTACGCTTCGCAATCGTATGCCACGGAGACGGATTATAACGGCCCACGCGCAGCATCGGCAGATGAAACATATGCATCTGCTGCGCACCGCTCATCAGCACGTCGCCAATACGCGGCACAAGATACATCATAATGCCATGCTCCACACAATACTTCAGAATGATATTGCGCTCATGACTATGCACACCGCTGACAAAAACTGTCTGCGCATTATGCAGCAGGTCGATATTAGCAATGCACTGCTCCACCGTCAGTGTCTTGATTACCGTGAACTTCTTCTCAAAGCCATAATCCTGAATCAGCTTCTCCATGCCCTGGCGCTCGTCGTAAACGATAATCGTCTTCGTCGCCGGGAACAGGCTATAGTAAGCGACATGAGCTGCCATACTCCAAAGTCCGGACAACACCAGCTGCACAGCAAAGGCAGCCATAACCGGCCATATATTCGGCAGCTGACGCTCCAGCAAAAACGTCACCACATACATAATGCCGCTCGTCATCATCACGGCCAAAGCCTGACTATATACGCTCTCGGAAATGCGGTTCAGCGAAATCCAAAAGCCGCCATACACTCTGCCAAAAATCATATACAATACCGCATATAAGGCTACGACAACCCAGTTACCGCGATCATAAAACGGCAAAGCCATATGCTGTGCATAATAATGGAACCAGCACCAGGCAAACGGCATGGTTATCAAGAAAACATTCAACAATTTTAACAAGCGTAATAAAAACTCTTGTCTAAACATACTCATCATAAGCCCCTTTACTATCTCAAACCCTTCCCTTACTTCCTCAAAACAGCAGCTTTTCTTCTTTGCCCTACTTCAACAACGCAAAATTACCAATGCCTTACTTTCCATTGTCCCCCCCACGTGCACTTTCATGGCCATAGTAATAATAATACCCATAGTCATAGCCGTGATGCTCACTGCGCACCTTGTTCAGCACTACGCCGAGGATATTCGCACCAGCGTTGACGAGCTGATTCTTCACATCTCGCGCCATCTCCACCTTTACCTCGCCGCTGGCAATCGTAAGTATCACACCGTCTACAAAGCGGCTAACTATCAAGGCGTCGGTAACCGGCATAACTGGCGGCGTGTCGATGAGCACATAATCGTACTCTTCTTTGGCACGCTGCAGAATATTCTTCATGCGCTCGCTGCCCAGCAGCTCGCTCGGATTCGGCGGAATCACGCCTGCGGTCAGTGCGTCAAGTCCCTCGATACCAGTTGCCTGCACAGCATCAGCAACTGCTGTGCCCATGCTGATGCAGCTCGAAAGACCGATTTTATTAGACAAATTAAAGTTCTTGTGTACCGTCGGATTACGCATATCGCAGTCGATAAGCAGTACGCTTTTGCCTGCCTGCGTCAGCACAACTGCCAGATTTGCAATGGTCGTGCTCTTGCCCTCGTTCGGCGTGCAGCTTGTCAGCGCAATCGTCTGCAGCTCCTTGCCTGCCTGTGCAAACTGGATACCGGTACGGATTACCCTGTACGCTTCCGCTGCAGGGTTTTTCGGATCATTTTGTGTTACTAAATTTAAGCCTTCCATACTTTCCTCCAGATTTTTGTCAACAGGCCGGGGCCCTTGTCATTCTTTTCCATATCCTTACGCAAGTCGTTCATATCCGGCACGCTGCCAAGCACAGGCAG
>JAIHZV010000242.1 GCA_022718015.1 Phascolarctobacterium sp.
TCCCTGAAAAATATTACTGAGCACTGTAAAAAGCATATCCAGCTTGCCGCCGTAAAAGCCGCTCATTACGCCGATACTCACGCCAACTACAAGCGCTAACAGCGACGACACAAGCGTCAGCAGCATTGACGCACGACCACCATACAAAATTCTGCTGAACATGTCACGTCCCAAAGCATCCGTACCAAACAAGTGCTGCCAGCAGGGACCTTGCAGACGATTTGCCATATCTGGTTCAAAAGGATTATGCGTTACTAAAAACGGAGCAAAAATACTGCCAAGTATAATGAACGCCAGCACAAAAAAGGCAAAATAAAGCTGTATTTTCTTAGCCATTGCGTTCATCACCTACTCTCAGCTTAGGATTCAAATAAAACATCAGCATGTCCACGCCTAAGGTAATCAGCACCAAAAGCCAGCCTGTAAACAATACATAGGCCTGCAAAACAGGATAATCACGAAAACGAATAGCCTCAAGTGCCATGCTGCTGATGCCCGGCAAAGCAAATATACTCTCTGCAATAACAGAGCCGCCTAAGATGCCTGCAAGGTAGTTGCCAAGAAGCGCAATAACAGGAAGCATAGCATTAGGGAAGGCATAACAGAAAAGCAGCTTCACCTTGCTTATTCCACGCACGCGGCCAACAAGGAAATACTGCGCTGCAAACTCCGTCAGAAGCGAGCTGCGCACATAACGGCAAACTGTCGCAATCGTCGAAAACGACACTGCAAGCGCCGGCATAATAAAGCAAAGTAGACTCTCGCTGCCGCTCGTAGGCAAAAGTCTCAAGGTCTCGCTAAACAGCAAAATCATCAGCAAAGCCAGCCAAAAGCCCGGCACAGCCAGCATGATGTTAGTTAAAAACTGCACTGCATTATCCAGCCAGCTATCCTTGTAAACAGCGCATAAGGTACCTGCACATATGCCGAAAACAGCTGCAAATACCAGCGCCAAAACAGCCAGCTCCACCGTCACCGGTAGACGCAGCAAAAGCTCCTGCAAAATATCCTTGCCGTTAATATAGCTGCTGCCCAGATTACCATGCAGCACCTGCGCCAGCCAGCCAAGATATTGCACATAAATTGGACGATTCAAGCCTAATTCCTCACGCATCGCTGCAATCTGTGCTTCAGTCGGGGCATCCATACCATCCTGATTCAAGGCAAACTCGGCCGGATCACCCGGCGACAGCAATCCAAGTACGAACGCCAAAAGACTGATACCAAGCATTACTGGTACAGCCAATAAAATTCGTCTATAAAAATATCTAATCATTTTCCTCCGCCAATTCTACCTTGCTCAAATCTACTCCGTAGATTAAGGGTTTATAATTTTTTAAGCGCTTGTTGTAGGCAACTATGTTCATGTCGTTGAAGAGAGCTACTAACGGTTCCTCCTCAACTGCAATTTCTTGTACACGGTCAAAAATCTGTTGACGTTTTTTTCCATCAACTGTGTGTTTAACCTGCTGCATTAAACGTTGCAATTCTTCATTTTGATACCCTGTATGACTGCTCATATAGATAGAACCTGTCGGCATTAAGAAGCTATTAAGTACCTCATAAGGATCTCCATTCGCTAACCCCTTTTGCAAACGTGCAATATCATAATCTCCTTTGCGCAGCATTTTCGCCCTCGTAGCATATTCTAACGACTGAATATGCACATCTAAGCCAATTTTTTGCAGCCAATATGCTATTAGTTCAGCCTCACCCTTTTGTAAAGGCTCGGCACCATTAATACAATAGGTAATATCACAGCGTTTATCGCCTAACACTTCATGTGCTAATCGCTTGGCTTTTTCTAAATCGTATGCAAGCGGAAATTCCTTATAGCCGGGACTGGTGTAATTTAAAACATTCATTGTCGGCTCTGCGTATCCCAGATATAAAGCATCAACAAGGTTTTTACGGTCTATCGCCAAGCTTACCGCCTGACGCATGCGTATATCATTAAAAGGAAAACGACTGTTATTCAATGCCAAATAGCGTATCATAGTAGATTTATTGCTTTCTACAGCAAAACGAGCATCTTTTTTTATTTCATCTGCCAAAAATGGAGGAATTGCGTTCAAATCTAATACTCCATCAATTTCACCAGATTTAAGTGCTGCATAGCGTGTATCTGTATTAGGAATATTCCTAACTATAAAATCCTTAATTTTCCCCTTTTCACCCCAATAATTATCATTGCGCTTCAATACCACATATTTATTTAAGGC
>JAIHZV010000243.1 GCA_022718015.1 Phascolarctobacterium sp.
GTAGCGAAGGCTGCTAAGCCTGCGCAGGATCAGCGCTTCGATATTCCTGGCTTTGGCACCAAGACTTTGGAGTCGATGATTTATGCCGGAGCGACGGGAATTATCATCGAAGCAGGCAATACGCTGATTACCGAGCGTGAAAAAACGATTGCGCTTGCTGATGAACACAACATTACCATCGTTGTGAAATAAAATATCGTAAAAATTTCGCATTTCTTTGCGGCTGACAGCTTATGTCAGCCGCTTTTTGTGTTATAATATATACTGAATATGTATAGCTTGTAGCAAGGAGAAATCATGGCGAAAATACTCATATCTGCCGGAGAGGCTTCTGGCGATATCCACGCAGCTGCAGTAACAGCTGCCATAAAAAAATTTGATAGCAAGACCGAGGTTTTTGGCATGGGCGGTGACAATTTGCGTGCCGCCGGCGGCGAGGTGCTGTGGGATATTAAGGACCATGGCGTGATGGGCTTTGTTGAGGTCATCAAAAAGCTGCCGGATTTATTCCGCCTGCGCAGTGATTTTGCGCGCGTTATGGATGAGCGCAAGCCTGACTGCCTGGTGGTTGTTGATTACCCCGGATTTAATATGAAGCTGGCGAAGCTGGCACATGACAAGGGCATTCCTGTAGTTTCTTATATTGCGCCCTCGGCTTGGGCCTGGAACAAGGGCAGAGCCAAGAAGGTCGCAAAAATTGTTGATAAGGTGGCGTGCATCTTCCCCTTTGAGTACGATGTGTACAAGGAGGCTGGTGCACCGGTAGAGTTCGTCGGTCATCCGCTGCTCGACATTGTGCATCCGTCGATGAGCAAGGAGGAGGCACAGGCTTGGGCAGGCAAGGAGCAGGGCAAAAAGCTGGTGCTGCTGATGCCTGGCAGTCGCCTGATGGAAATTGACAAAATGCTGCCGACGCTGCTGGCCGGAGCGAAGCTGCTTAAGCAGCAGCTGCCTGATGTGCAGTTTGCTATGCCGCGTGCAGGCACGATTCCTTTAGCCATGCTGAAGGAAAAAATTGCTGCTTCCGGCTTAGATATAAAAATCACGGAAGGTCATAACTATGATTTGTTCAGCGCAGCAGACCTGGCCTTGGCAACGAGCGGCACGGTAACGCTGGAGGCGGCCTTATGCGGTCTGCCGAGCGTGATTGTTTACCGCACCTCTGCTTTGAATGCCTTTATTGCGCGTCTGGTCATCAATATTCCTAACATCGGCCTGCCGAACATTGTTGCCGGTAAAACGATTATGCCGGAGCTTTTGCAGGAGGATTTCACTCCGGAAAAATTAGCGAAAACTGCTGCTGAGCTTTTGCAGCCTGAGCGTCAGGCGCAGCTGCAGAGCGACCTGGAGTATATGAAAAAGCGCTTAGGTGAGCCGGGCGCTGTGGACCGTGTTGCCCAATTAATTTTGAAAATAACTGAGGAGAAAAAATGAATTTATACCTTCGAGCACTAAAATATGTTAAAGCCTACTGGGTGCGTGCGCTGGCAGCGCTTGTCTGCACAGCTATTGCTTCCGGCTGTACTGCTTATCTGCCCTGGGTTATCAAGGACATGGTAGACCAGGTTCTGCGTGATAAGGACACTGCTATGCTGAACTACATCGTTATTAGCATTGTTGTTGTCTTTATTATCCGTGGTATTTCTTATTATGGACAAAGCTATCTGATGAACTATGTCGGTCAGCGCGTGATTATTGATATCCGCAAGGCTGTTTTTGAAAAGCTGCAGCGCTTGAGCATGAGCTTTTACGATAAGCATAAAACCGGTACGATTATGAGCTATGTTACCAACGACGTCAGCGCTTTGCAGTCGGCGATGGTAGAAAATGTCGTGGAAATGTTTACCGAGACCGTTATTCTCATCGTTTCGATTGCGATGATGCTGTATCTCGACTGGAAGCTGTTTCTCGTAACCTTTGCGACCTTCCCTGTGGTGCTGTTTTTCATTGACAGCTTTGGCAAGCGTATCCGTAAATCCGGCAGCCGTATTCAGGAGGCTGCAGCAGATATTACTTCTGTGCTGCAGGAGGTTGCTTCTTCTCCGCGCGTAATCAAATCCTTTGTACGCGAAAGCTATGAGGTGGAGCGTTTCGATAAGGAAAACATGAACAACTTCCGCGCCAACATGAAGTATGCGCAGCTTTCCTCCACGCTCACTCCGACGATTGAATTTGTTGCAGCTGTTGGCGTATCTGTTATTC
>JAIHZV010000244.1 GCA_022718015.1 Phascolarctobacterium sp.
CCTTAACCCTCCCTACTACGGTGATACCACCAGTTACTTTATCACCTTTTTTTACAGTGATTTCAACATTTTTCGGAACGATAAGCTCCGTGCTGGAACCAAATTTAATCATACCATAGGTTTCGCCCTGCTTGAGCTCGTGGCCTACGGTAACCCAGGACACGATGCGGCGTGCCAAAAGACCTGCTACCTGAATAACGAGGAAGCGGATGCGGCCATTATCAACGCCAACAGCATGACGCTCGTTCTCAAAGGATGCGTTCTTCTCATACGCAGGCACGAACTGACCGCAGGTATAACGCTGGTACTTGATTTCGCCGTCCAGCGGAGCACGGTTCGTGTGAACGTTGAATACAGACAGGAAAATCGTCAGCTTCAGCGCAGGCTCATTGAGATATTCATCGTCAAAAATTTCTTCTATGCCCATAACGGTGCCATCAGCAGGCGAGTATAAAATATTCGGGTCATAAGGCATGCTACGATGAAAGTCACGGAAGAAGTACGCAAAGTACAACGCCAGCACTACCGGGATAACTGCCCAGTACGCTCCGAAGAAATAATACACAATGGCCGCCAAAACTAAGGATACACCAACATAAATATAACCATCTTTTACAATAAACATATAAAGCCTCGCTTTCTTGCGGATATTTTTATTTGAGCTAACGCTACATTAAATGCTCAGCTGACTATCTAGTCAAAATTTCTGCAACATAAAAAGTGATGGAAGTTTTTTCCATCACTTTATTATAATACAGCCGCGTACTTTTGTCTAGCAAACTGTAAAATTCTTAGCACATTTCAAAGAATAAGCTCGACTCCGTGCAGCTTATTTGCCAGAAAACATAACCTTGAGCACAAATTTCGGCAGTGCCATCATACGCATAAAGCGGCTGGGCTGCTTATACAGACGGAAGGCCCATTCAAGTGAAGCGTCCTGCATCCATTTCGGCGCACGCTCCATCTTGCCTGCAAACACGTCGAAGCTGCCGCCGATGCCCATAAGAATGCGCGGCTTAAGCTGGTCGCGATATTTTTTCAGCCAGATTTCCTGCTTCGGCGCACCGAGCGCCACGAACAGCATATCTGCACCGGACGCGTTGATGTCAGCAATAATCTCTGCTTCGTCCTCCGGCTTAAAATAACCGTTGTGACAGCCGACAACCTGCACGCCGGGATACAGCTCCTCGGATTTCGTCTTGGCTGCTTCGGCAACGCCGGGCGCACCGCCAAAGAAATACGCCTTGTAGCCCTTATGCGCAGATAAATCCAGCAGATGATTGTACAGGTCAAAGCCTGCTACGCGCTCCGGCACAGTATAGCCAAGGTGACGGCCTGCCCAAACAGCGCCGGCGCCGTCCGGCAGCACCAGCTCGGCATTTTCGCAGACAATTTTGTTATACTCTGCGTTCTCCTGACACATCATAATAATTTCAGCGTTAGCAGTAACCACGAAGGTCTGCTCCCCTGCCAGCATTCTCTTTTCTAATTCATCAACAGCGCCCTGCATCGTCATGGGATGTACAGGCACACCTAAAATTTTCATCGGTTGAATCATGGATAAGTCCCTCTTTTTTAATAACAGTGTAATATCTATAATTGTACACTAATTATGCAATTATTTCAAATGTAATTTGTGTAAAGAAAAAGCCTCCAAACACCTGCCTGAGAGCAGGCTGCTTGGAAGCAAATTTCTAAAACGGATGCTCTGTTATTGAATATAAGCCTTGAGCACATCGCTCTGCTTATCCAGGCACAGATATTTATATACAGGTCTGCCGACACTGCCACGATGCAGGTCGAGCTTCAAAAGATGCAGCGTCTTTAAGAATTCCAGATACTTGCGGATGGACACACGCGAAATGCCAACCATACCTGCAACCTCTTCGGTCGTGAACATACCGTCAATGCGGCAGATGCATTCCCACACCGTTGCCAGCGTATTCTTGTCCAGTCCCTTCGGCAGCGTAACCACCACCTGATCCTCCTGACGAATAATCGTCTGGTCCAGATCGGATTGTTCAATAATATTCTGCTCCTCAACGATATGATAACGCTTAAGGTAATTATTCAACGCCAAGTTGAAGCGTTCAAACTCAAACGGCTTGATGATATAATCAACTGCGCCAAGACGGAGCGCCAGCTTGATTTTATCCTTGTCATTGGCTGCCGAAACGATGATAACGTCAACATCATAGC
>JAIHZV010000245.1 GCA_022718015.1 Phascolarctobacterium sp.
ATTATATTCTTTGATATTATCAATAATGTTATATGGATAAGCGTCTTTTTCGCGCCACGTAGCCTTAAAGACATCGAGCACCTTCGTTTCGTAGGCAGCCTTAGCTGCAGCCCAGCTTGCGCAATCAGCGAACTTGAGCATATCCTCCAGTTTATCGCGGCAGCTGATGACCTTGCGGCAGCGTACAAGCATGGCATAAATCAGCGCACACTCAGCAGCTGTCGCCTGCTCCGTCTCCGGCATCACGGTCAGCACCTGCACTACGTCTGCGCTGCCCTGCCTGCGCTCAGCGTCCAGCCTTGCGTTCACCAGATGCTGCATAGAAAGGCTGCTGTCCTCGCTTGTCACAGGCAGTCCCAACGCAGCCAAACGCTTAATATCCCCCTCAGAACCTAAAACAAGTATGCGCAGAGGCTCCTTGCTCGCCAGCAGTTCGGCGATTACAGCCTCTGTGCTCATTTACTGCTTCCTAAGAAAGCTGCAAACGCTTTATATGTATAGTATACGTCCAGCTTAGAGCTCAGCTCAAACGGAGAGTGCATGCACAAAATAGGCACACCGAGGTCAACAACGTCCATATCCATAGACGCAACATAAAGGGCAACCGTACCGCCGCCGCCTTCGTCGACTGCGCCCAGCTCGCCAACCTGCCAGTAAACATCAGCCTCGTCCATAATGCTGATAACCTTGGCCATCGTCTCAGCGCTTGCGTCATTAGAGCCGGATTTGCCGCGCGCACCCGTATACTTAGTCAGCACAGGGCCTTTATTCACAAAGCAGCTATTGCGCTCTTCATAAACAGAAGCAAAGCTCGGGTCATAAGCGCCGTTAACGTCAGAGGACAGAGCCGTCGTATTGCGCAGCACCTTGCGGATATTCGCTTTTTGCGCAGCAGCAAGGTCTTCGATATAGTGCAGCACAAAGTCAGAGCTCAGGCCGGTGTTGCCGTAAGAGCCGATTTCTTCTTTGTCGGCCAGCACTGTAACCGTTGTATAATATGGAGCCTTAGTATCAATTTCTGCCGTCAGTGCGGTATAAGCGCAAACCTTATCATCCTGACCATAGGCACCAATCAGGCTACGGTCAAAGCCTACATCCTGCGCCTTCGTAGCCGGAACGAATTCAATCTCAGCACGCAGGAAATCACGCTCGGTAATGCCATACATTTCGTTTAAAATAGCCAAAGCATTGAGCTTCACGGCGTCCTTTACGCCCTCCTCTTCGCTTTCATCAACGAAGGGCAGACTACTGATAACAATGTTCAGCTCTTCACCACGGATACCGTCGCTGAGCTTACGCTCGTTCTGCTTAGCGCCCAGATGCGGCAGCAGGTCCGTCACGCAGAAAACAGGCTCCCCCTCATTTTCGCCAATGCAGACATTAATCATTTCGCCATTCTGCTTCACGATAACGCCATGCATAGCCAGCGGAATCGTTACCCATTGATATTTACGGATACCGCCATAATAATGCGTTTTGAAATAAGCCATCTCATGATTTTCATATACCGGATTGGGCTTCAGGTCTAAACGCGGCGAATCAATATGCGCAGCATTCAGGCGAACGCCCTCCTCCAGAGATGCCGTGCCAAATGTAGACATCAATAAGGATTTACCGCGGTTCACGAAGTAAACCTTATCGCCAGGCTTATAGGCTACACCATCTACGAAGGGCACATAGCCAGCCTGCTCCAGCAGCTCGACAGCCTTAGCTGTAAATTCACGCTCTGTCTTTGCCTTATTCAAAAAATCCTTATAGCCTTCGCAGTAAGCAAAGGCAGCATCCTTTGCAGCTGGTGCTTTTTTGCCGATATGGGGAAATTCCCAGGTCAGCTTCTTTTGCAGTTCTTTTGCATTCGTCATAATCTATCACTCCTTATGTTAAGCGTAGTAAGCGGTGCCTGACGGCACTAAAACAATGATACCACAAATCATGAGTTTTGGGGAGAGGGAAGAGAAGTATACAACAAAAGGCGGCTGGGCAGCCAGGTTCCCTGGTCGGTATATAGCTACTCACATAGAAAAATAAGACCTGTCATAAGACAGGTCTTATTTTTCTAACCGGCAGCTATCTATCCTCCCAGGCCGCTTCCAACCAAGTACTTTCGACGTATAAGGGCTTAACTACTGTGTTCGGGATGGGAACAGGTGGATCCCCTTAGCCATCACCACCGGATTATTTAATTCTGAGGTT
>JAIHZV010000013.1 GCA_022718015.1 Phascolarctobacterium sp.
CTTTGGTACGGCGGCAACAGCGTTATCAATGGCAGCATTACCGCAGGCTCTTTGGTAGCCTTTTTGACCTATGCTGTTAATATTTCTAATCCAATTAAGCGTTTAAGCCGTGTTATCGGCAATATCCAGAAGGCTCTGGCTGCGGCACAGCGTGTTTTTGATGTGCTGGACCTGCCGGAGAAAATTCAAAATGCTCCTGATGCTAAGGCATTGCCGCCGGTTAAAGGCGATGTCCGCTTCAAGAACGTGAGCTTTGCTTATAATGAGAGCGAAGAGGTGCTGAGCAATGTTTCCTTCGAGGTTAAGCCGGGCGAAATGATTGCTTTCGTCGGCCCCTCCGGTGCAGGCAAGTCGACTGTAGCCAGCCTTTTGCCGCGCTTTTATGATGTGACGACTGGCAGCATTACGATTGATGGCGAGGATATCCGCAAGGTTACGCTGAACTCCCTGCGTGAGCAGGTGGGCATTGTACCGCAGGAAACAGTGCTGTTCAACGGCTCTGTTTATGATAATATTCTTTATGGCCGCCTTGATGCTACCCGCGAAGAGGTGGAGGCAGCAGCGAAGGCTGCGAATGCCCATGACTTTATTATGCAGCTGCCTAAGGGCTACGAAACGATGCTGGGTGACCGTGGTATGAATATTTCCGGCGGTCAGCGTCAGCGCATTTCCATTGCCCGGGCAATACTGAAAAACCCGCAGATTCTGATTCTCGACGAGGCAACCTCTGCTCTCGATACGGAGAGCGAGCGCGTAGTACAGGAGGCTTTGGATCGTCTGATGGTCGGCAGAACCTCCTTCGTTATAGCGCATCGTCTGTCGACGATTAAAAATGCCGATAAGATTATGGTACTGGAAAAGGGCCAGCTTATTGAGCAGGGTACACATGATGAGCTGATGGCTATGGACGGGCTGTACGCACATCTGTATAAGATTCAGTATCGCAGCAAGGAAGCCAAGTAAGGCGAAAAGAGGTTAGTACATGTATTTACTCTATAATATTCTTATTTTAATAGTGCTGGTGCTTTTCATCGTCCCGTATTATACCTATCGTCTGTTTACAGAAAAGGGCTTCGGCCTGCGCTTTAAGCAGAGCTTGGGCTGTGTAGATGAAAAGGAAATCGCCAAGGTTGTCGGCAAGGACTGCATCTGGATTCATGGCGCGTCCGTAGGCGAGATTGTGGCAACAAGTCCTCTTGTTAAGCAGATTCGCAAGGAAATGCCTGACCGTCCCGTGCTGGTTTCCGCCTTCACTGTTGGCGGTTATAACATGGCGAAGCAGATTATCCCTGAAGCAGATGCGATTATCTTCTTCCCGCTGGACCTGCCGTTCGTAGCAGAATCTCTGGTCAAGCGTATTCACCCCGGCGTGTTCATGCCGGTAGAAACGGAGCTGTGGCCGAACTTTCTGCGTGCTATCCGTGAACGTCATATCCCTGTAATGATGGTTAATGGCCGTATCTCGGAAAAATCCGTGAAAAGCTATAAATATCTCTACGGTATCTGGGACGACATGCTCAATACCGTTACGCGTTTTTGTATGCAGTCAAGCATTGATGCCGATTATATTGCGCATCTTGGCGCAGACCGTAGCAAAATCTTTGTTACCGGCAATACGAAATTTGACCAGACCTATGCCGAGGTTACGCCTGAGGATTTGGACAAGTATCGTCTGGAGCTGGGCCTGAAGCAGGATTATCCTATTATCGTGGCTGGCTCTACGCATCCCGGTGAGGAAAAGGTTCTGTTTGAATCCTTCAAGCATGTGCGTGAAAAATATCCTCATGCACGTCTGATTATCGCACCGCGTAAAACTGCCCGTGCCGATGAAATTGCGAAGCTGGCAGCGCATTACGGTTATGAGACTGGCTTCCGCTCCAAAATGCTTAACGAAGAAGGCGAGCGTAAGGAATATCCGCTGCTTATCATTGATACCATCGGTGAGCTGGGACGTATCTATGCTGTGGGCGATGTTGTTTTCGTTGGCGGTTCCTTCAGTAATACGGGCGGTCATAACGTGCTGGAGCCTGCTGCTCATGCCAAGCCGATTCTCGTCGGACCGAGCATGCAGAACTTCAAGGATTCCTATGCACTGTTGAGCAAGGTTAAGGCCTGCAAGATGGTGAATAATAATGATGAGCTGACAAAGGAAATGCTCGACATTCTCGCTAATGACGAACGTCGTGAGCAGATGGGCAAGGCTTCTTTGCAGGTTATCAAGGAAAACCGTGGCGCAGACGTGCGCAGTATCCGTTATCTCAAGGAGCTGCTTGATTTAACTGCTGTGCCTGCTCGCGAATACAAGAGCTATCCGATTAATACGCGTAACCTGACGGATGAGGGCGGCGGCCGTCTGCGTCATGGTGATGCGATTATCCAATATGTGATGCAGGTTGCTTATGGACCTGATACGCCTTTTACCGGCTGGCTGCTGCTGGCGGTGCTGCGTGCGATGTCTTATCTCTATGAGTTTGGCGTCAGCTGCAAGCTGTCTATGTATAATTCCGGTATTCTCAAAAAAGAGAAGCTCAACTGCTGCGTTATTTCTATCGGTAATATCACCGTAGGCGGCACAGGCAAAACGCCCACCGCGCAGAAGATGGCAGCAATTATTAAGGCTATGGGCTATCGCGTAGTTATCCTGAACCGCGGCTATCGTTCGCATTGGGGCAAGGAGCTGGGCGTAGTTTCTGACGGCAATAAAATTTTCATGACGGCCTATGAGGCTGGTGATGAAGCCTATCTTATGGCGAAAACGCTGCCGGGTATTCCTGTCATCATTGGCAAGAACCGTGCTGTTACAGGCCGCTATGCTGTTGACCAGCTTCATGCTGAGGTTATCATCATGGACGACGGCTATCAGCATTGGCAGCTTGAGCGCGACCTCGACGTTGTGCTTGTGGATACGCTGAATATGTTTGGCAATGGCTGCGTGCTGCCGCGCGGTACGCTGCGTGAGCCGTTGGAGAACCTGAGCCGCGGTGATTTGTTCCTGCTGACGAAGACGGACCAAAGCAGCAAGCTGAGCCGTATCCAGCTGCGCCATACAATTGCCAAGTATAACGATAAGGCCCCGGTGGTAGAAAGTATTCACCACCCGAAGAACTTTGTGGAAATTGCTGACTGGTATAAGGGCATTTCCGAAAACATCAAGGATCTGGAGGAGCTGAAGGATAAGGACGTTATGGTCTTTTCTGCTATCGGCAATCCGTCCTCGTTCGAACAGACCTTGTCGAGCATTGGCCTGAACATTATGGAGGCTGTACGCTATCCTGACCATCATGATTACGGTATGCTGGAGATGCAGTACATCAACGAGCGTGCCAGCAGTCTGAAGGCTGTGGCGATGGTGACGACGGCGAAGGATGCTGTTAAAATCCCGACTGAATTTATTTATTCTGCCCGCGAGATTCCCTTGTATATCCTGAATATGGATATCTGCATTACCGAGGGTATGGATAAGTTCAAAGAATATATTGACCATGCCATTAAAAAGGAGCTTGATAAAAAATGAAAGTTTTATGCGTAATTCCTGCACGATATGCTTCTACCCGTCTGCCGGGCAAGCCGCTGTCTTTAATTGCCGGCAAGCCGATGATTCAGCACGTTTATGAGCGTGCCTGCCAAGCGAAGCTGCCGGACGAGGTGGTTGTAGCTACTGATAATGAGCTTGTCAAAAAAGCCGTAGACGGCTTTGGCGGCAAGGCAATGATGACCTCTCCTGACCATCCGAGCGGCACTGACCGTCTGGCTGAGGTGGCGCTGAATTATCCTGATGTTGATGTTATCGTTAACGTACAGGGTGATGAGCCGATGATTCCGCCTGAGGTTATTGACCGTCTGGCTGAATGCTTCACCAGTGATGAGGAGCTGCAGATGGCAACGCTGAAGGTTGTTATGGATGAGGAGGATTATAATAATCCTGCTGCTGTTAAGGTTGTGACCGACCTCAATGGCTATGCCCTCTATTTCTCTCGCAGCCTGATGCCGTATCCGCGCAATAAGCCGGAGGGCTTCAAGGTTTATAAGCATGTCGGTATCTATGCTTATCGCCGCAGCTTCCTGCTGAAATATGCAGCGCTGCAGCCGACGCCGCTGGAAAAAGCGGAAAGCCTGGAGCAGCTGCGTGCGCTGGAGAATGGTTATAAAATTAAGGTTCTGGAAAGCGATTTCCAGGGCATCGGTGTTGATACACCTGAGGATCTGGCAGCAGTCAATGAGCTGTTTGCTAAAATGAATAAATAAGCTGGAGGCGACTTATGCAAATCGTTAAAGTTGGTAATTATGAAGTAGGTCAGGGCCATCCCCTGATGCTGATGGCAGGCCCCTGCGTACTCGAGGGCTATGAGCGCAGCCTGATGATTGGTCAGCGCACGAAGGCTATCTGCGAAAAGCTTGGTATTCCCTATGTTTTCAAGGCTTCCTTTGATAAAGCAAACCGTTCCTCTTATGCGTCCTTCCGCGGACCTGGCATCGAAGAGGGCTTAAAGATTTTGGCACAGATTAAAAAGGATCTGGGCGTTCCTGTTGTAACAGATATTCATGAGCCGTGGCAGGCAGAAAAGGCTGCTGAGGTTGTTGATATTCTGCAAATCCCTGCGTTCCTGTGCCGTCAGACGGATCTTGTTTATGCAGCTGCGAAAACCGGTAAGACAGTAAATGTAAAAAAAGGCCAGTTCCTCGCACCCTGGGACATGAAGAATGTTATCAAAAAGGTGGAGGAAGCAGGCAATCATAATATTATGCTGACAGAGCGTGGCGCAAGCTTTGGCTACAACACGCTGGTTACGGATATGCGCGGTCTGGCAGTTATGCGTGAGCTTGGCTATCCTGTAGTTATGGACGCAACGCACAGCGTGCAGATTCCTGGCGGTCAAGGTACCTCCAGCGGCGGCCAGAGCCAATACGTGCCGCATATGGCACGCGCTGCTGCAGCTGTAGGCATTGATGCACTGTTCCTGGAGGTGCATGACAATCCGGCAGAAGCACTGAGCGATGGTCCGAACATGGTGAAATTAGATAATCTGGAAAAATTATTGACTGATGTAATTGCCATTGACAAGATTGTACGTGGCTAAAGGTAGGGTGAGAACATGGAAGCAATGCTAAAGCATGCGCAGGACGTTCTGCGTATGGAGGCTGAAGCTGTTTTGGAGCTGGTTCCGCGCGTAGATGAAAGCTTCGCTAGTGCTGTACAGATGATTCTGGACTGCTCCGGCCGTACAGTTATCACCGGCATGGGCAAGTCTGGCATTATTGGCCGCAAGCTGGCGGCAACGCTGGCAAGCACGGGTACGCCGTCCTTTTATCTGCATCCGGCAGAGGGTATTCACGGCGACCTGGGCATGGTAACAGAGAGCGATGTTGTTATAGCGCTTTCCAATAGCGGTGAAACGGGAGAGGTTTTGAACATTCTGCCGTCACTGCGCCGCATCGGAGCAAAGATTATTGCTATGGTCGGTAAGCCTGATTCGACCTTAGGCAAAAACGCTGACGTAGTTTTGAACGTGGGCGTAAGCAAGGAGGCCTGCCCCCTTGGTCTGGCACCGACGAGCAGCACGACGGCTGCACTAGCCTATGGCGATGCGCTGGCGCTGGCTCTGCTCCAGAAGCATAACTTCACGGCAAGCCAGTTCGCTATTTTCCATCCGGGCGGAAGCCTTGGCCGCAAGCTGCTTTTGACTGTAGGCAGCATTATGCATAAGGGCGAGGAGAATCCGACTGTTTATGCAGATATGAAGGTGCAGGATGCACTGTTTGTTATCACGGACAAGGGCCTGGGCGCTGTGTCTGTTGTGGATGCGGACGGCGTGATGCAGGGCGTGCTGACCGATGGCGATATCCGCCGCGGCCTTAGCAAGGGTGTAGACTTCCTGCAGCGTCCTGTAAGCGAGCTGATGACGAAGGCACCGAAGACGATTACTGAGGATAAGCTGGCAGCGCAGGCTCTGCATCTTATGGAAAGCAACAAGCCGAAGCCGATTACGGTGCTGCCTGTTATTGACAAGGATAACAAGGTTATCGGCCTGCTGCATATGACCGACCTGGTAAGACAGGGAGTGGTATAATGAAAAAGGTACTGGAATTTCCTGCGGATAAGAAGGCTAAACATAAAGAGCAGTCTTTAGTAGATGATATGCTTGATAGTTTTTTTTATGAGGTCGGCGAGGAGTTCATCGAGGATTTCGGTGACAGCGCGCAAGCTATCCGCATGCTGGTGCTTGATGTAGATGGTGTGCTGACAGACGGCACGATTTACATGGGTAATGATGGCGAAATGTTTAAGGGCTTTAATGCGAAGGATGGCATGGGCATCAGCTATGCTCTGCGTAACGGCATTGAGGTCTGCATTATTACCGGACGCACAAGTGAAATCGTCCGCAGAAGAGCTGCTGAATTAGGCATTACCTGTGTGCGCGAGGGCGTGCGAGATAAAGCGGCGGCTTTAGCACAAATAGCTGAGGATTACAAGCTGGAGCTAGAGGAGATTGCTTATATCGGCGATGACCTTAATGACCTGGCGCCTATGCATAACTGCGGCTTGTCCTTTGCTCCTGCTGATGCGGCTGATGCAGTGCTTGATTTGTGTGATTATGTATTGGATAATGCCGGCGGCAGAGGTGCTGTAAGAGAGGCTATTGATTTACTTTTAATAGCGCAGGATAAGCTGGATGGCATCATCGACTCTTACATTGATGCCGGACAAGGAGATAAACAATAATGTGGCTTTACTATTTATTAAAAACAATGAGTACGGTAATCTCGTGGCTGCCCTATAAGGCCATTGTGGTTATTGGCAAGGGTTTGGGCCACTTGTATTATAAAATCGCGAAGAAGCAGCGTATCCGTGCTGAGCAAACTATTCGCGAGCGTCTTGACTACAGCGAGGAGCAGGCAAAGGCGACGATTAAATCGCTTTTCGTCAAGCTGGGCATAACCTTCATGGAGATTATGTATATGCCTGCGCTGAACAAGGATAATATCCGCGGTCTGGTTACCTTCGACCGTCCAGAGGTGCTGTGGGAGGCACTGGAGGAAAAGCATGGCGTTGTTATGCTGGCCTGCCATATGGACAACTGGGAATGGCTGGGTGCGGCACTGGCGCTCAACGGCTTCCCGCTTAGTGCGGTGGAAAAGCCGCAGCCGAACCGTGTCTACAGCGATTTTATGAATGAGCTGCGCAAGGGTGTGGGACAGGAGATTTTCTCTCGCGGCACGAGCGAAATCCTTGGCTGTGCCAGAGCGATGAAGAAGGGACGTATGCTGGGCCTGATTGCTGACCAGGATGGCGGCTATGACGGCATCTTCGTTCCTTTCCTGGGCAAGATGGCTTCTACGCCGAACGGTCCTGCGTATTTTGCGCGTAAGTTCAAAGCGCCGATTATTCCGATTTTCATCGTGCGTAAGCCTGACGGCTATGGTCACACTGCTATCGTGAATGATCCTATCCATTATGAGTTTACAGGCGATACGAAGCTGGATGATTACAACGTAACCCTGAAGATGACGCAAGAGGTCGAGAAGATTATCAAGCAATACCCCGATAACTGGCTGTGGTTCCAGCATCGCTGGAATACGCCTTATACACCCCCGGAGGAGGAAAAGCAGGTAGATGAAAAATAATAAAGTAATCCTGTCGGTTGTTGCCGGAATTGCTATTGCCGGCGGCATCATCGCCTGGCTGATGCTGGGCGGGGACAAGCCTATAACGATTAAACCTGGTGATGGAGTTACTGCCCAGATTAATGCTTCCCTGAAAAACAGCGTGGTGAAGCGCGAGAAGGACGGCAAGCTGCTGTGGGAGTTTACCGTAGCGGAGGTTGTCAATGACAAGGCCAAGAACGAGGCTTATCTTAAGGGACTCAAGGGCAAGCTGTATCGCAGCGATGGCAGCTTCATCGAAATGACTGCGGATAAGGGCTCTGCCGGGCTGAAGTCAAACGATTTTGCTCTGGAGGGCAATATCAAGGCAGTGCTGAATACCGGCGGTGAGCTGTATGCAGATAAGATTACCTGGAACCAGGAGAAGGATATCATTAGGGCTGAGGGTAATTTCAAGCTGCATAAGGACAGCTATACAGCAACTGCGGCAAGCGCAGAAACCACGAGTGCCTTTAAGCATGTGAAGCTCAAGGGCAACGCTAAGGTAGAGAAAGGCGGCGAATAAAATGGCTTATAAAAATAGATTTGTGCTGGCAGCAGCTGCTGCTCTTTTAAGCCTGGGACTGGCGACAACAGCCTTGGCTGCTCCTTCTAATTTCAGCGTACAGGCTGATGAGCTGGAGTATGACCTTGGCAGCGGCGAGGCAGTGGCTAAGGGCAGTGTTGTGCTGAAGCAGGACGGCGGCGTGGCTACGGCCAACTATGCACGCTTCAACAGCAAAACGAAAAGCGGTGTGCTGACCGGTAATGTAGTCGCTGACCGAGAAGATATGCATATCACCTGCAACGAGTTCATCGTGCATAATGAAAATGACCTGTCTGCAGTCGGCGGTGCTTCCATCAGCAAGGCGGGCAAGCGCCTGAACGCAGACCGTGTGAATTATTATAAGGAGCGCGAGTTTGCTGAGACCATTGGCGGCTGGGCTCGTCTGACCGACAGCGACGGCAGCACGCTTAATGCGGCGAAGATTGATTATAATATGGCAGCAGGCGTTGCTAATGCTTATGGCGGCGTAGATATCAACAGCCCTGCGCGGAACCTGACGGCCTCTGCTGACAGTGCTGTTTATAAGACTGATAACAGCGGCTATGTTGAGCTGCTTGGCAATGCCAAGGCTACGCAGAACGGCAACAGCGTTGCCGGTGATAAGCTGCGCCTGACGAATACGAATGTGGCTATTGCTGACGGCGATGTAAAGATTATTTATATCCCAGAAAAGCAGCCTGCAGTTCTCGGCAAGGAAAAGCAGGGCGCTGAGCAGGCACTGGCCTGATATGTGGAGGACACAGCCTTGATTATAAAAACAGACCATCTGGTAAAAAGTTATAACACACGCCATGTAGTCGACGGCGTCAGCATTACCGTTGAGCAGGGCAGCGTTGTCGGTCTGCTGGGCCCGAACGGTGCCGGCAAGACGACGACCTTCTATATGATTGTCGGCATTGAGCGTCCAAATGAAGGTAGAGTATATCTTGATGACAGAGATATCACCGCAATGCCGATGTATGAGCGCGCGCGTGCCGGCATCGGCTATCTGCCGCAGGAGGCTTCTATCTTTAGCAAGATGACGGTAGAGGATAACATCATGGCGATTCTGGAAACGACGGATATGAATGCCAGCGAGCGTGAAACGAAGATGAACGCTTTGCTTGATGAATTTCGTCTTAATCATGTACGCAAGAGCGAGGGCAAGGCCCTTTCCGGCGGCGAACGCCGCCGCGTAGAGATTGCGCGTGCGCTGGCTACGGACCCGGCCTTCATTCTGCTGGACGAGCCCTTTGCCGGTATCGACCCTATTGCGGTTGCCGATATCCAAGGGATGATTGCGCATCTGGCGCAGCGCGGCATCGGCGTGCTGATTACGGACCATAACGTCCGCGAAACGCTGAGCATCGTCGACAAGGCCTATATTCTGGCCGAGGGCAAGATTTTGCTGCATGGCGATAGTGATACTATTGCCAACGACCCCATCGCCCGCAAGTATTATCTGGGCGATAACTTTAGCATGTAACAGGAGGAAGAAAAGTGCGCTTACGATTATTAGACCGTTATGTATTGAAGGAGCTGCTGTATCCCTTCGTTTTCGGTATCGCTGCTTTCTCCAGTATTTTTATTGCCAGCACGATGCTCTTTAAAATTACGCAATACATGACTAAATATGGCGCTCCGATAGAGACCATAGCTCGTTTATTTATGTATAATATGCCGGAGATTATCAACTACACCTTCCCGATGTCCATGCTGCTGGCAGCACTCATGGCCTTTGGCAAGCTGTCCGGCTCCAGTGAAATCACAGCAATGAAGGCTGGCGGCATCAGCTACTACCGCATTGTAGCACCGGTGCTGGTTGTCGGCTTTATTGTCAGCATGTTCTCTGTGATTTGGGCGGAGAAGGTTGTGCCTACGTCGAAGGCGACGGCGTCACGTATTCTTAACGAAGAGATACGCCATAATACGCGTCCGACGACTCAGGATCATATTATTATCAAAACCATCAGTGGTGATACACAGCGCGTGACCTATGCTAATCGCTTTGATGAAAAGCAGGGCAAGATGACGGATATTACCATTGAGGAGTTCCATAAGGGAAAAATTTCCCGTATTCAGACTGCTAAGGAGGGCTTCTGGGAAAACGGCAGCTGGCGTATTGTCAATGGCAATGTTTTCGCCTTAGATGACGAGGACGGTGTGCAGAGCAGTGCTAAGTTTAAGGAGCAGATTATTCCGCTGAACTTCTCGCCGAAGCAGATTTCCTGGGAGCAGAAGGAGCCTGAGGAAATGACGATTCGCGAGCTGCGCGAATATATCAGCATGCTGGAGGCACAGCAGACACGTGCTGACCGTCAATGGTGCGAGATTTTTATGCGCATCAATATTCCGCTGGCAAGCTTTTTCTTTGCGATGATTGGTGCCTGCCTGGGCACACAGAAGCAGCGTACAAGCTCTTCTATCGGCCTTGGCATTAGTATTATCGTTATTTTTATCTACTACGCGATTATGACCTTCACCACAGGCTTAGGCAAGGGTGGCGCGATGCCGCCGCTGCTGGCTTGCACGCTGCCGAATATCCTTTGTCTTGGTGTAGGCTTATACCTGCTGAAGAAGAAAAACGCCTAAGTAAGGTGTAAAAAAGCTGGAGGTGAGTACGTGGTAGGTATCAGATTAATTATTATTATGGCCATAGTTGGCGGTTTTATTGCCTTTCTTGCCGATAAAATGGGCAGTAAAATTGGTAAGAAGAGAATGTCTGTCTTCGGTTTGCGTCCGAAGCATACTTCGATTCTGCTGACAGTGCTCAGCGGTACAATTATCGCCGTACTGACAATCAGCGTTATGGTCGCTTCTTCCCAAAGTGCACGCGTTGCTCTCTTCGGTATGGATAAGCTGCAAAAGGAGCTGAAGCTTCTCAATGAGGAGAAGGCTGTGGCTGGAGCAGAGCTTGCGCAGGCTAAGGGTAAGGTTGTTGAGCAAAATAAAAAAATCTCTCTGCTTGATGCTAAAATCAAGGAAGCAGAGGACGCTAATGATGCTATGGAAGCCAAGCTTTCTCAGCTCAATAATATGTATGCCAGAGCGCAGAGCGAGGTCGATTCACTGACGAATTCCAAGCAGCAGCTGACGAGCGAGGTTGCCGATTTGGAAAAAACGACAGAGCAGCTGCGCAAGGGCATTGTCCATATGCGTGAGGGGCAGCTTTATTACCGTGCAGGCGAGGTTGTTTTCGCCGGAGTCCTGCGTGGCGGCCTGAAGCATGAGGAGAATGAGGTGCAGATGAACTGGCTGCTGCAGAATGCTAATGAAGCAGCCTTGCAGAGGCTGGGCGTGCAGCATGACGAAAAGCTGCTGCAGGCTATCTGGATTAACAAAAGTATTGTAGAAAATGCAGTAGCGGAGCTGGATAACAGCAAGACGAACAAGTTCTTCCGTATCCGTACTGTGGCGAATATTTTCGTTGGTGAGCTGGCAGTCTGCGATATTGAGATGGTGGACAACAACTTTGTTTATCCGGACGGTACGCTGATTTGCAGTGAGACGTATAAGCTGCAGGCAAATGATACAGGCTACGAGGGCCTGATTATGGATTTCTTGACGAAGGTAAATCACACTGCGGTTAATGCAGGTGTGCTGCCTGACCCGATGACGGGCAAGGTTGGCAGCATGGACGCAGCAACGGTGATTGAAGCAGCTAATGCTATGCGCCATACAAACGGCAGCTTTATCCTGACGGCCTATGCACGCGGTGATATTTCTACCGCCGGACCTGTACGCGTAAGGCTGGAGGTGCAGCCTGTTAATGAGTAAATATCTTGGCATTGACCCCGGACGCAGCAAAACAGGCTTGGCGCTTGTAGATGCAGCAGGCAAAATTTTGGCGCTGCATATTGCGCTGACCGAGAATATGGAGGCCGAGCTGCGCAGCTTTACATCTGGCATTGCTCTGGCTGGCGTTATCATGGGCAATGGCACGAATCACAAGGCCATTGGCGTGGCAGTGCGCAGCGTGCTGCCAAAGACGCCGCTGGAGCTTGTAGGCGAGGCGCATAGCACGGAGGAGGCTCGCAGCCTTTATTGGCAGGAGAATCCGCCGCAGGGCTGGCGCAGGCTGGTGCCGCTGGGAATGCTGGTG